>JBOHUY010000122.1:0-4053 GCA_050735015.1 Candidatus Dormibacterales bacterium
CCGTGAGGTGGACCGATCTCGCATCTGGACGCCCACGAGTATCACACCCCGGAGCCGCGCCGCGCGGCGACCCCGCCGCCCCCGGAGAGGGCCCCGGAAGCCGCGCCGCGGCCGCTCAGCGGGCCGCCGAGCGGATGATCCCGCCCCCCAGCACCCGTGAGCCTTCGTACATGACGGCGGCCTGCCCGGGAGCCGCGCCCGGGAAGGGCCTTTCGAGCCGCAGCTGCCGCCCCTCGTAGAGCCCGGGCACCGCCGGCGCCCGGTACCTGAGGCGGACCTGGCAGGCGAGGATGGGGGGCTCGGCTCCGTCCACGAAGCTGACCTCCTCCAGGTCCACGACCGTCACCCCGAGCTCTTCCCGCCGTCCTGCCACGACCCGGTTGGCTCCGGCGTCGATGCCGATCACGTACCAGGGCCCCGCCTCTGCGAGATCGCCCAGACGGGAGCGCTGCCCGACCGTGTACATGGCCACGCCGCGGTGCCGGCCGAGCACGCGGCCGGAGCCGTCGACCACGTCTCCCGGCGCCTGGGGGAGACGCTGGGCGAGGTAGCGGGCGGTCCCGCCGGGGGGGACAAAGCAGATCTCCTGGCTGTCCGGCTTGGCCGCGACGGGGAGCCCCATGACGGCCGCGCGGGCCCTCGTCCACTCCTTGCTCGCCTCGCCGAGCGGGAACCTTATCCTCGCCAGCCGGTCGCGGTCGAGGTGGTAGAGGACGTAGGACTGGTCCTTGGCGGGGTCGAGGGCGGCGTGCAGCTCGGGGCCCTCGTCCCCCGCCCGGATGCGGGCGTAGTGCCCCGTGGCGAGGGCCTCGAAGCCCAGCCCGAGCACGCGATCGAGCATGAGGTCGAAGCGTACGAAGGCGTTGCAGCGCAGGCACGGGTTGGGCGTGCGACCGGCCGCGTAGGCGGCGTGGAAGGGCTCGATGACCCGCTCGCCGAACTCGCGCTCGAGGTTCCAGACGTAGAAGGGGATGCCTAGGCGGCCGGCGACCCGGCGGGCGTCCTCGACGGCGTTGAGCGAGCAGCAGCCGCCGTGGCGGTTCTGGAGCGCATCGTCACCGCGCGGCCACTGCTGCAGCGTGATGCCCACCACGTCGTGTCCCGCCTCCACCAGCAGCCCCGCCGCCACGCTGGAGTCGACGCCGCCCGAGAGGGCGACCGCGATCCGCACGGGGCCCAGTCTATGGGCGACCGCGGCTGGGAGGAGTGCGCCGGGCCTCGCTCAGCCCCCGGCGACGGCCGGGATGATCGAGATCTCGTCGTCCTTGGCGAGGCCCGTGTCGAGGCCCTCGCCGAGGCGGATGTCCTCCTCGTTGAGGTAGATGTTGACGAACTGGCGGGGCTGCCCGGCCTCGTCCAGCAGCCTTTCGCGGAAGCCGGGATAGCGCCGGTCGAGCGCCTCTATGGCCTGGCGGAGGTCGCCCGCCTCGACGGCGACCGTGGACTCTCCCTCGCTGAGGCGGCGGAGGGGTCCCGGGATGCGGAAGACTGGCACTTTCGGTGACTCCTGCGGTCGGTGGGTGGGGCGGGCTCTCGGCCTGGCCGCGCCGGGCGCCTGCTAAGCATGCACGAAGTCCCTGAACGAGCGGAGCGTGGCGTCTATTTCCACCACCCCCTCGGGCTCGCCGATCACCTCGGCGGTCTTCAGCCCGTGGCCGGTCACGTAGGCGACCACGACCTCGTCGCCGCGCCAGCGGCCACCGCGGGCGAGCTTGGCCAGCACCCCGATCGTGACCCCGCCCGCGGTCTCCGTGAAGATGCCCTCGGTGCGGGCCAAAAGGCGGATGCCCTCCACGATCTCCTCCTCGGTGACCGCCTCCACCACCCCGCCCGTCTCCCGGGCGATCCTGACCACGTAGGACCCGTCCGAGGGGCTCCCGATGGCGATCGAGCGGGCGATGGTCTGGGGGCGCACGGGCCGCACCTGCTCTGTCCCCTCCCGCCAGGCGTTGTAGACCGGCGCGCAGCCGAGGGCCTGGGCCCCCGTCAGGGCGGGCGGACGGGAGGAGTCGACCAACCCGAGCTCGATCAGCTCGCCGGCCGCGCGGCGGTGCTTCACGAACTGGCAGCCGCTGGCAATGGGGATGACGATCTCGTCCGGCAGGCGCCATCCCAGCTGTTCGGCCGTCTCGTAGGTGAGGGTCTTGCTGCCCTCCGCGTAGAAGGGCCGCACGTTGATGTTGCAGAAGGCCCAGGGGTAGTTCTCGATCAGCTGGCTGCAGAGGCGGTTGACGTCGTCGTAGTTGCCGCGCACCGCCACCAGGCGGGGACCGAAGACGCCGGTGGGGACGACCTTGCCCTTCTCCAGGTCGTCGGGGATGAAGACGAAGGCCTCCAGCCCGGCCCGGGCGGCGTAGGCCGCGACCGAGTTGGCGAGATTGCCGGTGGAGGCGCAGGCGAGCGTCTCGAAGCCCCTCGCCCGGGCCCAGGAGGCGGCCACGCTGACGACCCTGTCCTTGAAGGAGTTGGTGGGGTTCATGGACTCGTTCTTGAGGTAGAGACGCTCGAGCCCCAGCTCGCGCCCCAGGCGCTCGGCGTGGACGAGCGGCGTGAGGCCCTCCCCCAGCGTGACCACGGGATCGCCGTCGTCCAGGGGCAGGAGGTCTTTGTAGCGCCACATGGAGGGCGGGCCGGCCTCGATCGAGGCCCGGCTCACGCGCCGGCGCACCTCGGCCATGTCGTAGGCGACGTCGAGGGGCCCGAAGCACTCCTCGCAGACGTGCGTCGCCTGGACCTCGTATTCCGCGCCGCACTCGCGGCAGCGAAGCCCGACCACCTTCGCCATCTGGTCCAGAAGTCTACCGGCGGCGGCCCGCGCCCCCGGCCGCCTTGGTTACGATCCCGACATGGCGGCTGAAGAGGCTCCCTGGCGTCGGCGGTTCACGGCCCCCAGGGTGCGGCTGCCCCGCTGGGCGCGGGACGCGCCCGGCCGCTGCCTTTACGCGTCCGACGAGCCGGGCCGCTGGGAGCTCTACTCCTGGGACGTGGCCGGGGACGCGCGCGTCCAGCTCACCGACCGGCCCGAGGGGACGACGGCGGGTGCCGTCGACCCCGCCGGGGCGTGGACCTGGTGGTTCGCCGACGAGGCCGGCGGCGAGTTCGGGCGCTGGATGCGGCAGCCCTTCGGCGCGGGCCCGGGGCAGGCGACGCCGCTCGGGCTGCCCCCCGCCTACAGCGCCGGGCTGGCCCTGGGCTCGGAGGTGGCCGTAGTCGCCTCCGCGTCCGACGCCGGGACCAGCGTCCACGTGGTCAGGCATCCACTCGACCACCGGCTCTTGTACTCCCACCCGGAGCCCGCCTGGCTGGGCGAGCTGAGCCGCGACGACAGCCTTGTATGCATCGCCCACTCCGAGCACGGGGACAGCCTCCATCCCGCCCTGCGCGTCATGAGCCTGGAGGGCGCCGGCGTCTCTGACCTCTGGGACGGCCCCGGCCTGGGACTCGACCCCGGGCCCTGGTCGCCGGTGCCGGGCGACCGCAGGATGATCGTGGGCCACGAGAGGGCGGACCGGGCCCGCTTCGGGCTCTGGGCGCCCGTGAGCGGGGAGTTCCAGGACTTCCCCGTGCCCGAGCTGCCCGGCGACGTGGCCGCGACCTGGTACCCGGACGGCGCCGCCCTCCTGGTCGTTCACCGGCGGGGCGCACGCGCGACCCTGCACCGGCTCGAGCTGGAGAGCGGCGGGCTCCGGCCCCTGGCCACCGAGCCGGGCTGGGTGGAGGCGGCGGCCGTGCGCCCGGACGGGGCTCTGTGGATGGACTGGTCGAGCGGCGCCGACCCTCCCCGAGTGCTCTCCGGGGGCGCGCCCCTGCTCGTCCCCCCCGGTCCGCCCCCGCCCGGGGGAGTGCCCTACCGCGAGCTCCGGATGGGCCAGGTCCACGCGCTCGTGGCCGAGCCGCCGGCGCCACCCCCCCACCCGGGCGTGTTCCTCATCCACGGCGGCCCCCAGGCCCAGGACGCGGACGCCTTCTCACCCAAAGACCAGGCCTGGGTCGACCACGGCTTCGCGGTCGTCCACGTCAACTACCGCGGCAGCGCCGGCTACGGCCGCGCCT
>JBOHUY010000123.1:0-1705 GCA_050735015.1 Candidatus Dormibacterales bacterium
CGTCGACCCGGGCCGGGGCTTCATGCTTCGCGCCCCCATACGAGAGTTCGAGATCGGCGTCCGCGGAAGCCGGGTCGTGAACGTGGGGCGGCGCGGCAAACACCTGGTCATGGGGCTGGGCCGTGAGGGGGACACAGCCCACCTGGTCGTCAACCCGATGCTCGCGGGCCGCTTCCGCTTTGGGCGCCAGGAGGGGCCGCCGGAGCCGACTCAAGTCTTCTCTTTGACCCTGGACGACGGGTCCCAGCTTCGCTACCGGGACCTGAGGCGAATGGGCAGGGTCTACTGGACGCGAGAGCTCAGGCAGATCCCTGGATGGGCAGAGCTGGGTCCCGACGCCGACAGCGTCCCCGAGCTCGGCCTACAGGCCTTCCGGAGTCGGCTGAGACGGTATCGGGACGAGATCAAAGACCTGCTTCGCAACCAGTCCTTCCTGGCCGGCCTGGGCAACGCCTACTCGGACGAGATCTGCTTCGAGGCCCGGCTGCTTCCGCTGCGCCGCCGGGCCTCCCTGACGGCGGCCGATGAAGAGGCCCTCTACCGCGCCTTCCCTGCCGTCCTGGGCCGGGCCGTGGCCGCCATCCTGGCCAACCCCGAATACGACGAGTCGCGGCAGGACCGCTCCTTCATGGCGGTGCACGGACGGGGAGGCAAGCCCTGCCCACGCTGCGGTCACCGGATCGGCCAGCTCGGCACCAGCCGGGAGCCGCTCAACTTCTGCCGGGGCTGCCAGGCCTAGGCGGGCAGCACGACGCGTTCGGCTGGCACCTTCGCACGACCGACGCCATCCCGGTCCCGCACCTTTACACGGGGACCATCGCAGCCTCGCCCGGAACCGCGTTCGCGGGCCTCCGGCCGATCAGGAACGAGCGGGACGACTGCGTCTGGGTGACCGGCGGCACAGTCCTCCACTACTCCCTCGCCACCAATCCGGCGTCAACGGGTTCGACTTCCGCCTCCGGACCCCGGGAGCATGAGGGCCTTCGCTTTTCACTCGACTACGACGGCCGCGAGCAGGCCACCTCGCGCATCAAGCTCGGCGTGATGAAAGAACACCCGCCCTTCGCGACGTTCTTGGCGCTCCGCTCCGCCTGATCCTTTCGCAGGCGCCCGGGGGCGGGCTCAGGCGGCCGCCGAGAGCGGGCCCAGCCTGGGCGGCGTGGTGTCCAGAACCCCGAAGCGGCTGAACGGCCAGACCCGGACCCATGCCTTGGCCTCAACGTCGTTGATGCTGACCGGTCCGAAGTCCCTCGAGTCGGTGGAGTGGTTCCTGTTGTCGCCCATCACGAAGAACTGGTGCGGGCCGAGCCTGCGCGGCGCCATGTTGGCCTGGAAGGTCCACCGCTCGGTGTCTGACAGGTAGGGCTCGATGAGGACACGGCCGTTGATGTAGAGGTGAGCGCTACGGATGGAAACCGTCTCGCCGGGCAGCCCGATGACCCGCTTGATGAAGTTCTGGGTCGAGTCCCAGGGGTCGCGGATGATCACGAAGTCGCCGCGCTGGGGGGCGTGGAACCGGTAGTCGAGCTTGGACGCGATCAGGTAGTCGCCCTGCTCCAGGTTCGGATAGCTGGAAGGCCCGTACACCGCCACGGTCTGGATGGCGAAGTTGAGGATGAGATAGAGCGCGATGGCGAAGAAGGCGATCTGTGCGAGCTCGACGATGAAGGAGCCGGCGCGCCGCCTGCCCTCCGCCTCGCGGGGC
>JBOHUY010000124.1:0-2693 GCA_050735015.1 Candidatus Dormibacterales bacterium
TGATGGAACGCTGGGCGGAGGCGGAGCGCCTCAGCGAGGGCCGCCTCCAGCTCCTCATCCGGCTTCGATTCGTGGCCGAGGGGGGCGTCAGCCTGGGAGAGTTGGCGCGGGCGATGTGGGTCACCCCGCGGACCGTCACCGGCCTCGTCGACAACCTGGAGCGGGACGGCCTCGTCGAGCGCGTGCCCGAGCCCCACGACCGGCGCTCGATCCTGGCCCGCCTCACCTCGGAGGGGAAAGAACGCATCGACTCGCTCTGGCGTCCCGCCATGGACCGCGAGGGAAGGCTGGTCGAAGGCTTCTCCCACGAGCAACTGCTGGAGCTGCGCCACCTCTGCCTGCGGCTGGTGGAGAACATGCAGGCCCGCAACGCGGCCGGGGCCGCCCCCCGCCGCGACTGATGTCGAAGGAGTCATCGGCACCTTGTCACGCCTGACCCGGCTCGGGATCAAGTACGCGACCCTCGTCTTCCTGGTCATCCTGCTGCTCTTCGGGGCGGGCGTCTGGGCGGCGAGCCAGATCCGGCAGGACCTGCTCCCAGACATATCGCTGCCCTTCTACGCGGTCATCACGCCGGACCGGGGGGCCTCGCCCGGCACCATCGACCGGGAGATCACGCTTCCGGTCAGCGACGCCATGCAGGGCCTGGCCGGCGTCAACACCGTCCAGTCCACGTCGACGAGCGGGGTCTCCATCGTGGCCGTCGAGTTCAACGACGGCACCGATCCCAACGTGGCCCAGCAGGAGATGTCGGCCCAGCTCAACTCGGTCCGGGCCACCCTTCCCGAGCAGGCCCAGGCGAGCACAATCCAGGCCTTCTCCACGAGCCAGCTTCCGATCCTCGAGTACGCGATCTCGAGCCAGGAGTCGCTGGGCGCGCTCTCGACGCGCGTGCAGGCGGTGGCGCTGCCCAAGCTGAAGGGCGTCTCGGGGGTCTCCAACGTGGAGCTGACGGGCGCGCCCACCCAGCAGGTCGAGGTCACCTTGAACCCGCGCAAGCTGGCCCTGCACCAGATCTCCGCGAGCGCTGTCTCGGCGGCTCTCCAGCAGGCCTCCATGGTGCAGTCGGCTGGGACCTTGGAGCAGGACGGCCACACAGTCCCGGTCGAGATCTCGGGCGGCATCACGAGCGTCGAGCAGATCGCCAACACCATGGTCGCGGCGGGGGCCCAGGCGCCGGCCACAGGCGTCGGCGGGCGTCCTTTCCCGGCGCCGGCCGCGGCCGCCGTACCCATCCGCGACCTCGGGACGGTGGCCCTGGCGTCGGCGCCGGCCGACACCCTCACGCGCACGAACGGCAGGCCCAGCATCGGCCTCCAGGTCATCAAGAGCCCCGACACCAACACCGTGGTCGTCGCCGACGCGGTCAAGGCGGCGCTGCCCGGCATCGAAACGCAGATCGGCCATGGGGTGAGCTTCCAGGACGTCTCGGACCAGGCGACCCCTATCACGGCCGCCATCTCGGGCATCCTGCGGGAGGGCCTCCTGGGCGCCCTCTTCGCCGTCGTCGTGATCTTCGCCTTCCTGCGCAACGTCCGCGCGACGCTGGTGGCCGCAATCGCCATCCCGCTCTCCCTGCTGGTGGCGCTGATCGTCCTGTGGTGGCAGGGGATCACCCTCAACATCCTCACCCTGGGGGCGATGATGGTGGCCGTCGGCCGCGTCGTCGACGACGCCATCGTCGTGCTCGAGAACATCACGCGGCACGTGAGCGAGGGCGAGGCGCCGCTGGCGGCCGCCTACACGGGGGGCCGGGAGATCATCACGGCCGTGACCGCGTCCACCCTGACCACGGTCGCCGTCTTCCTGCCCATCGCCTTCCTGACCGGTATCGCGGGCGACTTCTTCAGGCCCTTCGCGCTGACCGTGGTGACGGCCCTGCTGGCCTCACTGGTGGTGGCGGTGACGGTGGTGCCCATGCTCGCCTCGCGCTTTCTGCCCACGCCCCGCAAGACGGTGCCCGACTCGGCGCGCACGCTGCTGCAGCGCGGCTACATCCCGGTCATCCGCTGGGCGACCGGCCACAGGGGGCCCGTGATCGGGGCCGCCGCCCTCTTCTTCATCGCCTCCATGGCGCTCGTGCCGCACCTTCGGGTCAACCTGCTCGACCAGTCCTCCAGCCCCAGCTTCCCGGTCGCCATCACGATGCCCGCCAACTCGACGCTGGCCCAGACCGACACCCAGGCGCGGACGATCGAGGCCCTGGTCCGCTCGCAGGCGGGCGTGGGCGGCTACCAGGCCACGGTGGGGGGCTCGGTCGACCCCTTCGCGCCCCCGGGCACGGTCCCCGCCGACCCCACCCGGGCCCAGGTCCTGGTGCTCGTCAAGCAGAACTCCTACGACAGGGCCCTGGCCGCGGTCACGAGCGCCCTGGGCGCCTACTCCGGGCCGGCCAAGGTCTCCGTCGGCTCCGGCCAAGGCGGGGAGACGGCGAGCGCCAGCCAGATGCAGCTGACCGTGACGGCCCCCGGCTCGGGCGCGCTCGACCAGGCCACCAGGCAGGTCGAGCAGGCCCTCTCCGGGGTACCCGGGCTCAGCCAGATCACGTCGGACCTGGTTGCCTCCAAGCCGGAGTACCGGCTCGTCCCCAGGCCGGCCCTCGCCCGCAGCGGCCTCGGCCCGCAGCAGCTGGCGGCCATCGTGGCGCAGGCCGCCGACGGGCAGGTGGCCGCGCTGGCCGCCCTGCCCTCGGG
>JBOHUY010000125.1:0-13668 GCA_050735015.1 Candidatus Dormibacterales bacterium
GTCGAGGAGGCGCCCGTCCTGGAGAAGACGTCCGCCGTCGTCACCTCCGTCCTGGAACCGCTCCTGGCCCGGGAGGAGGCGGGGGCGGTCATGGACGTCCTGCACGGGCGCTGGCTGGGGCACGCCCTCCACCCCGCGCTCAGCGACCTGCCCATCGGCCTGTGGACGGGGTCTTTGCTGCTCGACTGGCTGGGGCGGCGGGGCTCCGCCGCCCTCCTCAGCGCGGCCGGATCGGCGGCCGCCCTGGGCGCGGCCCTCACGGGCCTCGCCGACTGGACGGTGACGGACGGCCGCGAGCGCCGGCTGGGGCTCGCCCACGGCCTCCTCAACGGGGCCGCCCTGAGCCTCCAGCTGACCTCGCTGGCGGCCCGCCCCGTGCTCGGGCGGAGGCGGGCGCGAAGGCTGGCCACGGGCGCCTGGCTGGCGGCCCTGGGGGCCGCCTACCTGGGCGGCGAGCTGGTCTTCGGCCGGGGCCTCATGGTCGACCACACGGCCTGGGCGGCCGGACCCGAGCGTTGGACGCCCGTCCTGCCCGGCGACGAGCTGGCAGAGGGGGAGAGCCGGCGCGTGGAGGTGGAGGGGCGGGGCGTCCTCCTGCACCGCTGGCGGGGCTCCGTGCACGCCATGGAGGACACCTGCAGCCACGCCGGCGGGCCGCTCTCCGAAGGCCAGATGTCGGGGGGCCTTGTCACCTGCCCCTGGCACGGCTCCTGCTTCCGGCTCTGGGACGGCGCGGTCGTGAAGGGCCCCGCCACCTTCCCCCAGCTGCGGCTGCAGGCGCGCGTCACCAAGGGGACCGTCGAGGTCAGGGGCCGCCGGGGCTGAGGAAATCCCCGGCCTCCCGGGCCTGGCGCCCGACCCCCGGCTCCCGCGACGAGTAATCTTCGCTCCGCATGAGCCGCAGGCCGCCGGGCCCCTTCGGGCCCTTCGACCCCTTCGAGCGGTCGCGGGAGGGGGTGCCGGAGATCCACCTCCCGACCCCCTCGCGCCGGGTCTGGATCGGCCTCGGCCTGATCGCCCTGGCCATCCTCCTGATCCTGCTGGCGCAGCCCGTGATCGGGTTCTGGACGGAGGTGCTCTGGTACCAGGCCCTGGGGCTCGAGAGCGTCTACCTGACCCGTCTCGGCCTCGAGTGGGGGCTCTTCGGGGCCGCCTTCCTGATCGCGCTGGCGGTCATGGTCGGCAACGTCGCGCTGGCCCTCCGCCTGCGCTCGGGGCCGGTGCTGCGCACGATCGGGATCCGGCGCCGGCAGCTGACCACGGGGGCCGGGCTGGCCGCCCTCGCCGTCTCCGTCCTCATCTCCCTCCTGCTGGCCCTGGGGGCCTCACGCCAGTGGCAGGCCTGGGCCCTTTTCACCCACACGCACGCGGCCGGCGTGCACGACCCCGTCTTCCACCTGGACGTGACCTTCTACATGTTCACGCTACCCTTCCTGGAGTTCGCCGACGGCTGGCTGGTGGGGCTGGCGGTCCTGGCCGGCCTGGTCGTGGCCGGGCTCCACCTCTGGCGCGGGGACACCTTCGAGCTGCGCCTCAGCCCCCTCGCCGCCGCCCACCTCTCGGGGGTCATGGCGGCGCTGGCGGCGCTGGTGGCGGCGGGCACCTGGCTCTCCCGCTACGATGTCCTCTCCGCCCACAACGGCGTCGTCTGGGGGGCGGGCTTCGCGGACGTTCACGCCCGCATCCCGATGGCCACCTTCGTGACCGCCGTCATGGTGGCGGCGGCCGTGGCCCTGGCCGTCAACGTCCGCGCGCGCCGCCGCTGGGTGCCGGCCGCGGCGGGCGTGGCCTGGCTGGCCGCGGTCATCATCGGGGGCCTTTACCCGAGCTTCGTGCAGAGGGTCCAGGTGACCCCCTCCGAGCTGGCCCAGGAGACCCCTTACATCCGGCGCGAGATCGCCTTCACGCGGCGCGCCTACGGCCTCACCAACGTCCAGGTCGCCCCCTACACGGGCGACGCCGCGCTCACCGCCCAGGCCGTGGCCGCCGACCAGGCCACCGTCCAGAACCTCCGGCTCTGGGACTCGCAGCAGCTGCTCGAGGTCTACGGGCAGCTGCAGACCATCCGCACCTACTACAGCTTCAGCGACATCACGCTCGACCGCTACCACATCGCCGGTGACTACCGTCAGATCGAGCTCAGCGCGCGCGAGCTGGACCCCTCCAACCTGCCCGCGCCGGCGCAGACCTGGGTCAACGAGAAGCTCCAGTACACGCACGGCTACGGCGTCGCCGCCAGCCCCGTCAACGAGGTCACGGGCGAGGGCCTGCCCTCCTACGCGGCCGGCGACATCCCCGACACGGGCCCGCTCCACGTCCAGGTCCCCCAGATCTACTTCGGGACGGGCACCCGCGACTACGTGCTCGCCCCCTCCTCGACGCCCGAGTTCGACTACCCGCGGGGCCAGGACAACGCCTACACGACCTACTCCGGCACCCACGGCGTGCGCATGACGGGCCTCAACCGTGCCCTCTTCTCGCTGCGCACGGGCGACTTCAACCTCCTCATCTCGCCCCAGATCCAGCCCCGCACCGAGATCCTCTTCCGGCGCAACGTCGTCGACCGGGTGCAGGCCATCGCCCCCTTCCTCAACTTCGACCAGCCCTACGTGGTCGTCTCGGGCGGAAAGATCTACTGGATCATCGACGGCTACACCACCTCCACCACCTACCCCTACTCGCAGCAGGAGACGACCCAGGCCGGGAACGTCGACTACATGAAGAACTCGGTCAAGGCGGTGGTGGACGCCTACGAGGGGACGGTGAGGCTCTACATCTCCGCCCCCTCGGACCCCGTCATAAAGGCCTACGCCGCCACCTTTCCTGGCCTATTCCACCCCCTCTCCTCGATGCCGGCCGACCTCAGGGCCCACATCCGCGTCCCGCCCCAGCTCTTCGCCGTGCAAGCCGACGTCTACAGGACCTACCACGTGACCGACCCCCAGGTCTTCTACAACCGGGAGGACGTCTGGCAGGTGGCCCAGGAGCAGAGCTCCCCGGACGCCTCCCCCACCCCCCTCAACCCCTACTACGTGG
The DNA here is from genome assembly GCA_050735015.1 of Candidatus Dormibacterales bacterium. GTDB lineage: Bacteria > Chloroflexota > Dormibacteria > Dormibacterales > Dormibacteraceae > JBOHUX01. Next base: position 3,037 of record JBOHUY010000125.1, read on the forward strand.
TCCTCCGCCTGCCCGGCCAGCCGGCGGCGGAGTACCTCTGCATCCTCCCCTTCACGCCCAACGGCAAGGAGAACCTCATCTCCTGGCTGGCGGCGCGCAACGACGCCCCCCACTACGGCCAGCTGGTCAGCTTCGTGCTGCCCAAGGACCGGGCAGTGAACGGCCCCCAGCAGATCGCCAACCAGATCCAGCAGGACCCCACGATCTCGCGCGACTTCAGCCTCTTCAACTCCGCCACGGGGGGGTCGCACGTGCAGCAGGGAAGCCTGCTGGCAGTCCCCGTGGGGGGCACCTTCCTCTACTTCGAGCCCGTCTACCTGAGGGCCACGGGCGCCACCAGCCTGCCCGAGCTCAAGAAGGTCATCCTGGCCGACGCCCAGCAGGTGGTCTACGCCGACAACCTTCAGTCCGCCCTCTCGCAGCTGGTCGGCCAGCAGGTGGGGACGGGCGGGACGCAGTCCCCGCCCACGCCCTCCCCGGGCCCACCCGCCACGGGCTCGGCGGCCAAGCTGGCCGGTCTGGCGCAGCAGGCCTACCAGGACTACCAGGTCGCGCAGCAGAAGCTCAAGGCCGGCGACCTGGCCGGCTACGCGCAGGAGGTCAAGCTCATCGGGCAGATCCTCCAGCAGATGAGCGCGCTGCAGTCGGGCGCGGGCGCGACGCCCTCCCCCTCGCCCTCCCCCTCGCCCTCCCCCTAGGTTCCCGTTGTCGGCGCCTGCGCGCCCGACGCTCGATTCGAGCGCGCGTTCGGACGCGCGTCGGGCACTGTCGGCGAGTCGGAGGGATTCCCTCAGAGCGCACTCGCGTGCCGTCTTGGGGGGACGGGCCTGTTGGGGAAACTAGGAGCCTCCATGAGCCCACCGCCGGGCGGTGGTCGGGGCACGGGGATCCGCCGGCGGCAGCGGCGCTAGCTCTGGCCGGGGGGGCGGCGCAGGGGCACGAAGCGGACCGGGAAGAGTCGCCTCAGGAGCAGCTCGCCGCCGCTCTTGACGAGCAGCCGCAGCTCCTGGTCCTTGCCCTCCGGCCCCACCGGGGCGACCAGGCGGCCGCCCTCGGCCAGCTGCTCCAGGAGCCGGGGCGGGACCTCGGCGGCGGCCGCCGCCACCAGCACCCCCTGGTATGGCGCCCTCGCCGGCCAGCCCTGCGCCCCGTCGCCCGCGACCACCTCCACGTTGGCGACGCCGAGGCGCTCCAGCGTCCCCCGCGCGGAGGCGGCCAGCTGGGGGTCGAGCTCGATCGTGACCACGCTCTCGCAGAGGCGGGCCAGGACGGCGGCCTGGTAGCCGGAGCCGGCACCCACCTCGAGCACGCGGTCCTCGGGGTCGGGCGCCAGAGCCTGCGTCATGGCCGCCACGACCAGGGGCTGCGAGATGGTCTGGCCGCGGCCGATGGGAAGAGCGCGGTCGTCGTAGGCGGCGCCTCTCACCTCGGGGGGCACGAACTCCTCGCGGGGCACCTCCGCCATGGCCTCCAGCACGCGCGCGTCGGTGATCCCGTTCGCCCTCAGCTGCCTTGCCACCATGGCCGCCCGGCGCTCGATCACCCGACCAAGGTAGCGCCCGGCGGGCCGTCTCCCGCCGACTACAATCGGGGCCTAAGACCTTGGCCGCACCCGCTCGAGCTCGCGTCCTGCCCCCCCAGCTGAGGCCGGTCAAGCAGCGTTCCCGCCTCGTCCGGGGGTCGGGGGCCCCGCACAGGCGCGTCGCCTTCGTGCACCCCTCCGAGCAGGAGTTCGCCCGCTTCCTCGACTACTACAGGATCCGCTGGGCCTACGAGCCCGTCTCCTTCCCCATCGCCTGGGACGGGGAGCGCGTGACCGAGATGTTCACACCCGACTTCTACCTGCCCGAGCACGACCTCTACGTCGAGCTCACGACCATGAAGCAGAGCCTGGTCACACCCAAGAACCGCAAGGTGCGCCTTCTGCGCGAGCTCTTCCCCGACGTCAGCGTAAAGCTCCTCTACCGGCGGGACTACCAGCAGCTGCTGGCCCAGGCCGGCTACGGGGCCGTCGAGCTGCAGAAGATCCGCAAGGAGGACGTGCAGGAGATCCTCATCTCGCCCGTGGAGCTGGAGAGCCGGGTCCGCGCCCTGGGCCGCAAGATCTCGCGGGACCATCGCGGCGGCTCCGTGGTCCTGGTCGGCATGCTGAAGGGGGTGACCTTCTTCCTGGCCGACCTGGCCCGGCAGATCACCATCCCGATCGGGATCGACTACCTCTCTGTGTCCAGGTACGCGGGCGCCCAGTCCGGACGCCGGGTCAAGATCGATCGCGACCTCGACTTCCCCATCGCCGGCCGCCACGTCCTCCTGGTCGAGGACATCGTCAACACGGGCCTCACGCTCGACTACGTGCTGGGCGTCCTGCGCGCCCGGGAGCCGGCCTCGCTGGAAGTGGCGACGCTCCTCGACAGGCCCGCCCGGCGCCTCGCCCCCGTCGCGGCCAGGTACGTCGGCTTCCAGATCCCCAACGAGTACGTGGTCGGCTACGGCCTCGACTTCAAAGAGCTCTACCGCAACCTGCCCTTCGTGTGCGCCCTCAAGCCGCAGGTCTACGGCGGGCTGGCCGTGCCCGACGACCTCGTCGGGCCCGCCGCCCGGGCGCCGGCGGCGGCCGGGGAGGCGGGCGCGGCCGCGTCCTGAACGAGGAGGGCGGGCGGGCCCACGCAAGGCGGCTGGCGGCCATCCGCCTGCAGGTCATGGACCGCCTCGCCGAGTTCGGCTTCGAGTGCCTCGTCCAGCCCCTCGGGCTCTCGCACGAGAGCCTGCTCCGGACCCTCGAGCACGTCGTGGTGAAAAACCACGCCTTCTTGTTCCGTGACGTCCTCGGCGAGCCCTGGTCCCCGCCCGCGGCCTACCGCTGGCTCCGCTACGAGGATCCCCGTCCGCTGGGCCGCCTCCGCGGGGGCACGCGGCGCTTGGAGCGGGGGTGGGAGGCCGCCGCACGCGACCCCGCGCGGCGGCTCTTTGTCCCCGCCGCGGCGGCGGGGGCGGCCCAACACGAGGCAGGGCACCTGGCCGAACTCGCCCTCGCCGCCGGCCTTTCCATCCCGACCGGCGCGCTCGACTGAAGCGCGGGAGGGCTCATGCCCCAGGCGACCTTCCTGTTTACCCTGAAGTCCCCTATGCGTTTTTCGGTTTCCACCTCGCGGCTTGGACCTACTCGACGTTCGGTATCCTCAGGTTCACCGTACTCAGCGGCCTGGGGCGTCGCGGAAGGTAGCACAGCCTCGCCGGGCCCGGTCAAGGACCGAAATTAGGTTCGCCGCCAGGCTACTTTCGGGGGGGCGGGCGGCGCGGCATAGACTGGCCGGATGGGCGCCGCGGTCATCGTGGAGGCGGTCCGGACCCCCATGGGGAAGCGGGGCGGCGGGCTCAAGGACGTGCACCCGGTCCTGCTCGCCGCCCTGGTCCTGAAAGAGCTCGTGGGCCGCTCAGGCCTGGAGCCGGGCCAGGTCGACGACGTCATCCTGGGCTGCGTCACCCAGACCGGCGAGCAGGGCCTCAACGTGGCCCGGAACGCCTGGCTGGCGGCGGGGTTCCCGGTCACCACGCCCGCCACCACGGTCGACCGCCAGTGCGGATCCGGTCAGCAGGCCATACACTTCGCCGCCGCCCTCGTCGAGGCGGGGGCGGCGGAGGTGGTGGTGGCGGGGGGCGTGGAGTCCATGAGCCGGATCCCCATGGGCTCCAACGCGAGCGGGCCGGGCACCCCCTTCCCGCCCGAGCTGACCGAGCTCTACGACCTGGTTCCCCAGGGCGTCTCCGCCGAGCTCATGGCGCGCAAGTACGGGATCAGCCGCCGGGAGATGGACGAGTACAGCGTCGGCAGCCATCTCCGCGCCGCCCGCGCCACCCAGGAGGGGCGCCTGGCCTCCCAGATGGTGCCCGTGCCGCTGCCCGGGGGCGGAGTCATGGACCGCGACGAGGGCATCCGGGCCGACGCCAGCCTGGAGGCGACGGCCGCCCTTCCGCCCGCCTTCGACCCCGGCCACAGCATCACGGCCGGCAACTCGAGCCAGATCACGGACGGGGCGGCCGCCCTCATGGTCATGAGCGCGGATCGCGCGCGCCGGCTGGGCCTTTCTCCCCGGGCCCGCATCGCCGCCCAGGCCACCGTCGGCACCGACCCCGTGCTCATGCTGGAGGGGCCCATCCCGGGCACCGGCGCGGTGCTTCGCCGGGCCGGTATCTCGATCGAGGACGTCGACCTCTTCGAGATCAACGAGGCCTTCGCCTCCGTGGTCCTGGCATGGGCCAAAGAGACTGGGGGCGACCTTGAGAAGACGAACGTGAACGGGGGCGCCATCGCGATCGGGCACCCGCTGGGGGCGTCGGGGGCACGCCTCATGACGCACCTGCTCTACGAGCTGGAGCGCCGGGACCTCCGCTGGGGCCTCCAGGCCATGTGCTGTGGGGGCGGCCTGGGCACGGCCACCGTCATCGACCGCGCCCCGGCTGAGGCTCCGCGCCACCTGTAAAGAACTGTTATTAGGGGGCCTCGATCGGGCCCCGGCGGAGATACCATGGCGCCGACCTTGCAGCGAGGGAGGGCGCTTGAAGGCGGGATGAGGCTCGGCGCGCGCGCCGCGCCCGGCGCCGTCCGCCCGGAGGGGGAAGCGGGTGGCTGAGATGATCGGGATGGGGCGGCTGGCGGCCCCGGCGGAGCGCCGCGACCCCATGGCGCGCGCGGTCCGCGACCGCCTCGCCGGCCGCCTGCAGGTCCACCCCCGCCAGATCGGCTCGCTCACCTTCGAGGTGGCCTCGGCGACGCTGGCCCGCGTCGAGGAGCTGGAGAGGCGGATCCGACGCCTGGAGGAGCAGGTCACCGAGGACGAGCTGACCGGCGCGCTGCGGCGCGGCGCCGGCACCGACGCGCTCGTGCGCGAGATCGACCGCGCTCGACGCAGCGGCGAGAGCCTGGTCGTGGTCTTCGTGGACGTGGACCAGCTGAAGGCGGTCAACGACGGGGAGGGCCACGCCGCCGGGGACCGCCTCCTGCAGGACGTGGCCGACATCCTGCGCGCCCACCTGCGCTCCTACGACCTCGTCATCCGCTGGGGGGGCGACGAGTTCGTGTGCGTCCTGCCCGAGGCCGACCTCGGGTCCGCCGCCCGGCACGTCGACGAGGTCACCAGCACCTTCGCCCGCATCACCTATGGGCGCACCTTCAGCGTCGGCATCGCGGCCCTGCTGCCCGACGACGACGCCCACGCGCTCGTGGCCCGGGCCGACTCCGAGCTCTACCGCGAGCGGCGCGAGGCGCGAGGGGGCCAGGGCCTGGAGACGTAGGGAGAGTCCAGGCAGAAACGCCAGGGCAGGGCCGCCCACTTTCCCGAGTAGCCGACGCCGACCCGGGGCCCGGTCACGACGGGGCCCGGGCGCCGGCCGTCATCGACCAGGTAGAGGTGGGGCGGAGCCAGGAGCGCCCCGTTGAGGCCGCGGTCGACCTCGAGCGCCCTGCAGACGAGCCCGGGTCCGCTCGCCCTGGAGAGGTCCCCGCCCGGCTCCAGGGCCCTGACCAGGATGGCCTGGGGCACCCCCGCGGGGCGGCACACGAAGTTGAGGCAGTGGTGCATGCCGTAGACGAAGTACACGTAGGCTCGGCCGGGGGGGCCGAACATGACCTCGGTGCGGGGCGTGCGCCCCCGGGCGGAGTGCGCGGCCAGGTCCTCGGGGCCCTTGTAGGCCTCCACCTCGACCAGGCGCCCCCAAAGGGGCCGGCCCCCCACGCGCCTGACAAGGACCTTGCCGAGCAGGTCGGGCGCCACCTCCAGGGGGTCGCGGTCGAAGAAGGCGGGGGTGAGGACCGCGCCCGCGGGCGGCTCGGAGTCGCGGGAGGGGGCGGGCGCCGTCACCTGCGCGATGGTATCGCCGGGGGCGGCCCCGGGTTGACTATTGTTAGACGGCGGAGGACCCTCGAAGAAGAGGGTCCTGGAAGGAGATCGAGACCATGGCTCAAGCTGCGGCGGCGTCCCTCGGGCGGCTCGAGGAGATACTGGGGGACGAGGCCCGCGACCTCCTCGACCACCGGTGCCTGACGGTCTCCCGCGATCTGCTCCACCTGCCCGGCCCCGACTTCGTGTCGCGCGTGTTCAGCCAGAGCGACAGGCCCACCCGCGTCCTCGGCAGCCTGGAGGCCATCCACGGCCACGGCCGCCTGGGGGGCACCGGCTATGTCTCCATCCTGCCCGTCGATCAGGGCATCGAGCACTCCGCGGGCGCCTCCTTCGCTCCCAACCCTGTCTACTTCGACGGCGAGAAGATCGTCGAGCTGGCCCTGGAAGCGGGCTGCAACGCTGTCGCCTCGACCTTCGGCGTCCTGGGCTCGGTGGCACGCCGCTATGCGCACCGCATCCCGTTCATCTGCAAGATCAACCACAACGAGCTCCTGACCTACCCCAACCACTACGACCAGATCCGCTTCGGAACCGTCAAAGAGGCCTGGGAGCTGGGCGCCGCCGCCCTCGGGGCGACCGTCTACTTCGGGTCTCCCGAGTCCGACCGCCAGATCCAGGAGGTTGCCGTCGCCTTCCACGAGGCGCACGGCCTGGGCATGGCGACCGTCCTTTGGTGCTACATCCGCAACCAGGCCTTCAAGGGGGACGGCTTCGACTACAACGGGGAGGGGCCGCCGGCCGACCTCACCGGGCAGGCCAACCACCTGGGCGTCACCATCGAGGCGGACATCATCAAGCAGAAGCTCCCGCTCACCAACCGGGGCTTCGAACGTCTCAAGTTCGGCCGCACGGTGGCGGCCGTCTACGACAAGCTCACCACCGACCACCCCATCGACCTCACCCGCTACCAGGTCGTCAACTGCTATATGGGCCGCGCCGGCCTCATCAACTCGGGCGGGGCCTCGGCCGGCGAGGCCGACCTCAAGGAGGCCGTGCGCACGGCCGTGATCAACAAGCGCGCGGGGGGGACCGGCCTCATCACCGGTCGCAAGGCCTTCCAGCGCCCCATGGCCGAGGGCGTGAAGCTGCTCAACGCCATCCAGGACGTCTACCTCAACAAGGACGTGACGGTCGCCTGAGGAGGGCGCGCCGCCGGATCTTCAACGCCGCCCGGGGGCCCAGGTGAGGCTGGCCTTCCTGGGCACGGGCTCCGCCTACTCCTCCGAGCGCTACAACGGGGCCGTGGTCGCGGACGGGCGCTACCTCCTGGACGCGGGGGCGCCGCTCCTGCCCCACATGCACCGGCTCGGCCTCGCCCCCGAGTCCATCGACGCCATCTTCCTCACCCACTTCCACGGCGACCACGTGCTGGGCCTGCCCACCTTCATGCTGCACCGGGCCTTCGAGTCCATGCGGCCCCTGGTCGTGGTCGGCCCCCCGGGCGTGGAGGCGCGCGTGGAGCAGCTCCTGAGGCTGGCCTGGCCCCTGGAGTGGGAGGACCTGAGGCAGCGATTCCCGCTCATCTACCAGGAGGCCGAGCTGCGCGGGCACGCCTCCGGGGTGGCCTACGAGACGGTCATCCTGGACCACGGGCGCATGGGCTGCGTCGGCTACCGTCTCCGGCTCGCCGACGGCCTCCTCGCCTACTCCGGCGACACCCAGGCCACGACGCCACTGGACCGGCTCGTGATGGGCGCGGACGTGGCCATCGTGGAGGCCACCGCGCCCGCCGGCGTTCCCACCCACATGACCTGGGCGGAGGCGGCCGAGCTGGCCGCCCGCCACCCCGGCACGCGCTTCATCTGGAACCACGTGCACGGGGGCAGCCTCGAGGGCGCGGCGCACGACCTTGAGGTCCTCGATGTATAGAAATGTTGGTAACTCATTGACGGGATCGCGCCAGGGGGGGAGAATCGGGCTGCGCGCAGCCCATCTCCACGTCCTCGCCCCCCGCGACATCGGCCAGAGGTGACGCCGCATGCCCGCCAAGAAGCAAGAAAGAGCCAAGCCGTCGACGCGACCCGACTTCGAGGACATGGCACGGGCCGTCCACGCCAGCTACCTGAGCCGCTGGGCCAGGCACAAAGAGGACGACAAGGAACGCCGCAGCGGCCGGCGCCGCGAGGAGAAGGTTTCCGCCTGACCCGGGCGGTGCGCTCGCCGTGAAGCGCCGGCTGGCCGCGGGCGCCTTCGGGCTGGCCGTGGGGCTGCTCGTCTTCGCGATCCTGCTGGCAGCCGGGTACCTGGTCTATTCCAGGCTGTACGAGGGCTCGGGGCCGGGCCTGGCCCTGATCACGGCCGTGTTCGGCCTGGTGGGCGCCTACGCGGGCTGGCTCTGCGGGGTGATCGTCTTCTCGGCCGTCAGGGGCGCGGACCGGGAGGACGGCGCCGCCGCGTGAGGATCCGGCCGGGGGGGCCCCAGGACGCCGCCACCATCGCCCGGCTCATCCGCCGGCTGGCCGAGTTCGAGCGCCTCTCCGGCGAGGTGACCATGGACGAGGCCGCCCTCGCCGCCGGCCTCTTCGGTCCCCGCCCCTACGCTGAGACCCTGATCGCCGAGGAGGGCGGCGCGGCGGCCGGCTTCGCCCTCTACTTCCACACCTTCTCCACCTTCCTGGGCCGCCCCGGCATCCACCTGGAGGACCTCTTCGTGCTCCCGGAAATGAGGGGCCGCGGGATCGGGATCGCCCTCATGAGGGAGCTGGCCGGGATCGCCCTCGAGCGCGGGTGCGGGCGCCTCGAGTGGTCGGTGCTGGACTGGAACCGGGACGCCGTCGGGTTCTACGAGCGGCTGGGCGCCCGCCCCCACCGGGGCTGGACCGCCTACCGGGTGGCGGGAGGGGCGCTGGCCCGGCTGGCCGGCCCGGGGCGGGGGGAGGCCGAAGCGCCGGTATCATGACTGTGCGTGTCAGGAGTCGACGTCTTCAGCCCCCACGGCCCCCGTCCCGTGGGCCCGGGCGAGCTTGCGGTCTGGGCGGCCCGGCAGCTCCAGGTCGCCCAGGACATCCTCGACAACCCGGGCGGTGGGCTCGTCTTCGCGAGCCAGACCATGGGCCAGGTGCGGGCCGCGCTCTCGCGCGCAGATCCCGACGCCTGGCGCCCGGCCGTGGAGGCACTGTTGGAGGCCGAGGACGCGGCCGTGCACCGGGACTTCGCGGCCTCCCGCCGGCACCTGGGCCGGGCCCGAGAGCTGCTCTCGGCCTGACCGCCGTGGCCGGACCGCGGGACGGCCCCGTTCCCCTCCTGGGCGGCCGCATCCTCGTCTTGGAGGGGGACATCACCGTCCAGCTGGTGGACGCCGTCGTCAACGCGGGCAACTCGAGCCTCCTGGGGGGCGGGGGCGTGGACGGGGCCATCCACCGCCGCGGGGGCCCCGAGATCCTGGAGGCCTGTCGGGAGATCCGCAGGATCCGCTATCCGGGCGGCCTGCCGGTGGGGGAGGCGGTGGCCACGCCCGCCGGGCGTCTGCCCGCGCGGTGGGTGGTGCACACGGTGGGCCCCGTCTTCAGCCGGCGCGCGGCGGCGGGGTGCGCGCGCACGCTGGGGAGCTGCTACAGAAGGTCGCTCGAGGTGGCGGCCGAGCTGGGCGCCGCCAGCATCGCCTTCCCGGCCATCTCGACGGGCGTCTACGGCTACCCCAGGGCCGAGGCGGCCCGGGTGGCGGGCGCGGCCCTCAAGCGGGACCTGGAGGCGAGCCAGGGCATCGCCGAGGTGCGCATGGTCTTCTTCACGGCCGAGGACAAAGAGGTCTTCCTCTCCGCCTGCGGCCTCCGCTGACGCTCACTCCAGGGCGCGCGCGCCCCTGGGCGCCCGCTCCGCCCTCCGGGGCCAGTGGTGGAGCCGTCCCAGAACCGCGATGAGGGCGGGCACCAGGTAGGAGCGCACCACGAAGGAGTCGATCAGGATGCCGGCCGCCATCACGAAGGCGAACTCCCGGAAGGGCGTCGTGGGCACGATGGCGAGGAGCGCGAAGCTGCCCGCCAGGGTCACGCCCGCGATGGAGATGGCGGACGTGGCCAGGGGCACCGCCACGCGCAGGGCCTCGCGCCGGCTGCGGTTGCGCGTCTCCTCCGAGATGCGACCCACCACGAAGATGTTGTAGTCGGAGCCGAGCGCCACCAGGAGGACGCCGGCCGCGATGGGCACGAAGTAGCTGACGTCGGAGGCGCCCTGGCTCCGGAAGAGGTAGGTCCCGATCCCGAGCGGGGCCCCGAGCGCCAGCACGCTGGCCGCGAGCAGGTAGAGGGGGGCCACCGCCGACCTCAGGAAGAGAGCCAGGAGCAGGAAGTCGACGCCCATCATGGCCAGGGCGATCCGCCAGACCCCGCCCAAGGTGGCGTCGATGGTGTCGGCCGACACCGCCGTCGGCCCCCCCACGCCATCCCAGTCGTCGCCCAGCCCCACCCACCGCAAGATACCGGGCAGGTCCCGCTGGAGCGTGCGCACGCGCGAGATGGCGGAGGCCTGGAAGGGATCGCTGTCCAGCACCACGACGTAGCGGGCGGCGTCGCCGGCGGCGTCCAGGACGATGCCGCGGGGGACGCCCGGCAGCTGCTCGCGCGGGCCCACGACGCCGGCCACGCCCGGTTCTTTGGCGAGAAGGCCCTGGAGCCGGGCCAGCTGGGGCAGGCGAGAGGCCAGTCCCCGGCACTCGACCAGGACCATGGTCGGACCCACGATCCCGGGCGCGAAGCCGCGGCCGGCGGCGGCCGCGGCGCGCGCCGCCCAGGCG
>JBOHUY010000126.1:0-2193 GCA_050735015.1 Candidatus Dormibacterales bacterium
AGGAACCACCTGCCCGAGAGGGCGTCGTAGAGGACCCGGGGGTCCGTGAAGTGATACCCGGTCGGGACGGCGAAAAAGGTGTTGAGGTCGGAAGGCGTGCCCACGGGGGCCCCGGCCTTGGTCCAGATGGATAAGGATGCGTTGAGGGCTTCCACGAGGTAGTTCGGGCCGGCCGCCATCTGGGTGTCCGGGGGCGCCACGCTCTGGTCCGACCCCAGCTGCGCTATCTGCGCCGACACGCTCATCAGCGGCATCCCCGCCGTCGTCACCTGAAGGACCCGGGAGTGGGGGACGGCGGCGCGGCGCCCCGGGCCCCGGATCCCCGCCGCCAGCACCCGCAGCCGGGGCCGGGACCCCGGAGGGGCCGGGCGACGAGGCACGGTCAGGAAGGGGGCGGGGCCGGAGGGATGAGGCGCGCCCGGGGTGGGGGTCAGGGTTGTGGGCCCGATCAGGCGCAGGTGCGTGTAGTGAGCGCCCGGCGCCGGCGCCGCGGCCGCCGAGATGTGCCGGCCAGGGATCGCGATCATGCCCACGACCACGAACGTCATGGCCAGGGTCGAAACGCCGCGCAAGCCCTTGATGCCCTGGTCCCCCCGCTCCTCGCGTCGGCAGCCGCCAGCAGGTGCCGAGGACTTTAGTCGACGGCGTCCAGCCAGTCAAGCACTTCGTTCGATCCAGCAGGCCCCGGCCGAAAGGGCGCGGCGAGGCGGCTCACGGGTCCAGGGCCGCCGCGGCCAGGTCCGGGAGGCGGACGCCCCGGTGGGTGAGCCAGGCCAGCGCGGCCGCACAGGCCCCGAGCAGCAGCACCGGCGCCAGGGCCGTGCTCGCCGACGAGCCGGCCGTCTTGGCCCAAAGGATGTCGACGCCGCTGCTGTCGATGGCGGACGTGGTCTGCCACTGGTGCAGGAACTGCCAGGCGCCGAGGGGCGGATAGGATGCGAGCTGCCAGCTCTGGGCGGTCCCGCCGGCGAAGCCCCCGTAGCCCCCCAGTAGGTCGGTGAGCACGCCCGGGACCGCCCAGGCGGCGCCGGCCAGGAGCAGCAGCCAGGGCGCCCAGTGGCGAAGTGAGCCCTTGAGCCGCGGCAGCCCGACCGCGGCCAGGCAGGCAAGGAGGGGCAGGGCGGGCACGAAGAGCCGCAGGCCCCAATCCCAGCCTCCCCACCAGGCGTCCCACCTGGCCACCACGAAGAGAAGGGTGAGAGGAGGCAGGAGGAGGCCGGCCGCGACCCGGCCTCCTCCCGTCCTGGCCAGGGCCCAGGCGCCCAGCGGCACCAGGAGGACGGCTGGGAACTCCCAAGGATCCCCCGCGCGGGACTGAAAAGGGCGCCGGGCAGGCCGGCCGAAAGGGGGGTCGTCCAGCCCTCGGTGCCGTAGCCGGTCGCGAGGGGCGACTCGAACCTGGCCCAGTCGATGGCCAGCGTCACCCCCAGCCCCGCGACGAGGGCGCCGGCCAGCGCGGCCACCTCCCGCCAGCGTCCCCAGAGCACGACCAGAAGGCCCGGGAGCAAGAGGCATCCCTCCACGGGGCGGGTCAGGACCGCGTAGAAGGTGGCGAAGCAGGCCAGGGCCAGCCAGCCTCCCCGGCCCGAGGACAGGTAGCGCAGCGCGGCCCAGAAGCCGGCCATCCAGCAGAGGCCGAGGAGGGGCTGGGAGAAGTCGCCGCGGGCGTACACGACGGCGGGGGACCCGAGGCCGTAGAAGGCCAGCGCCCAGAGGGCGATCCCGCGGTCGCCAGTCAGGGTCCTGGTCACCTTGGCGACCAGGTAGGCGGCCATGAGAGAGATGGCGACCTGGGTGGTCGCCCCGGCGGCCGTGAAGAGGGGGTCGTCGTAGAACATGGTCCACCCGGCCACGGCCGAGGAGGGATGCACGAGCCAGGAGACGGCGGCCAGGCCGGGCAGGTAGGCCAGCGAGAGCCCGATCCCGAACTTGCTGGTGGGCATGGTCAGCCCCGACCAGGAGATGGCGTGCCCGAAGGTCAGGGAGTGGTTGAATGCGATCGACTCCCCCTGCCTGAACATCAAGAGACCGTCGATGCTCTCCAGGTGGCCGTCGAAGACGGCGACGTAGAGGCAGCCCAGGGCGAGCACGGCCAGCAGCTCGGGGTGCGAGGCGGTCCATGCGGCCAGGTCCCGGCGCCGGGGCAGGCTGGCGGCGGCCACCCCCGGCTACGGCCCGCCGCGCCGGCTGAGA
>JBOHUY010000127.1:0-2844 GCA_050735015.1 Candidatus Dormibacterales bacterium
GTGCTCACCAGGACCCTGCAGGAGTTGATGTCGGGCGAGGCGGAGGCGCTCTGCGGGGCCGAGTACGGCGAGCGCAGCGAGGAGCGGGTCAACTCCCGCAACGGCTACCGGCCGCGGGTCTTCGACACCCGGATCGGCATCCCGGCATCGCTCCAGCCGGCGCTGGCGGACGTCGAAGTCGTGCAGGGCCTTGAAGGGCGAGTAGACGACCACGTGCGGGCACCCTCGAGGAGCTCGACCTCGACCAGCTGGTAGTCGGCCCGGGCCTGCCCGGCCGGGGGCGCCAGCAGGCGCGGCGCTTTGGGCACCGGCAGCCCGGAGCGGAAGGCCAGCCTGATGGCTGGTCGCCCTCCTGGTCGGAGCGGTCGCGGAGGGCGAGGACGTATTTGAAGCCGGTCTCGGCCAGAGCCTCCAGGTTGGCGTCGCTGAGACTTGTCTCAAGACTTGGAGGCAGCCTGTTACGCGCTACCCGAGACGCGCTCCAGAGGGGGTCAAATCCGTGATCGCCGACACGATGTCGAACCCCCAGAAGTCACGGCCTCAGCCCCCGTCCGCCTCCCCGAAGCGGAGGTAGGTCCGGATCGCCCAGTCCGCCATGACCTGGAGCTCGTCGGGTGGGATGGCGCGGACCATCTGGGAAAGCTCCTCTCGCTGCTTGCGCCCGGAGGCGACAACCGTCCGCATGCCCCCGGGGGTGAGGCGCAGCCTGACCATGCGGCGGTCGGGCAGGGCGCGGTACCTGACCACGAGGCCGCGGTCGACGAGGTCCCGGACGAGCGCTGACACACGCCCGTCGGGGCAGCTTAGGAGCTCGGCGAGCCGGCCCTGGACCAGGCCCTCCCTGCCCCCCACGCCGACCTCCAGGAGCAGGTGGTACTGCAGCACGCTCAGGTGGTAACGCGCGAGCGCCCGGCTCATGAGGATCTGCGCCTGCCGGAACCTTCTCCGGAGCGGCGCCGCCGCCGCCAGCTCGGCCGCCTGGGACCCCTCTTTGCGCTCCCGCGCCCGCGCGCGGCCCTCGGGCGCGTCCACGGCGGGCTCTCAGGCGCGCCGGCGGCTCATTCGCCGGGCGGGGCGGAGGGCGGGGGGGCGCCGTCCTTCTCGGCCGCGATGGCGTCCACCTCGGCCAGCAGCACGGGCAGAAGCTCGGCCTCGTCCACGGTCCGCCAGTGCCGTCCCTTCTTGAAGATGACGCCCTTGCCCCTACCGCCGGTGACGCCGATGTCGGCGTGGCGGGCTTCGGCGGGACCGTTCACCACGCACCCCATGACCGCCACCGTCACCGGCACCTTGAGCCTGGCGATGTGCGCCTCCACGGCCCGCACGGTCGGGATCATGTCGTACTCGAGCCGGCCGCAGGTCGGACAGGCGACCAGGGTGGCCCCGCTCTCCCGGACCGCCAGCGTCTTCAGGATCTCGTACGCCGTCCGCACCTCCTCGCGGGGGTCTTCGGTGGCGAGTGAGACCCGGATGGTGTCCCCGATGCCCTCGCTCAAGAGCATCCCCAGCCCCACGGCCGAGCGGATGCTCCCGGCCTGAACGGGGCCCGACTCGGTCACGCCCAGGTGGATCGGGTAGGCCCTCGCCTGCGCGAACTTGCGGTTGGCGAGGACGTTGGTCCACACGTCCGTGGCCTTGAGGGAGACCTTGATGTGGCCGGGGCCGTAGTCCAGGTCCTCCAGGATGCGGCAGTGGCCGAGGGCGACCTCGACCATGCGGTCGGCGGTCCGCTCGCGGTCGTCGCGGTCCACGGCGTGCTCCTCACGGAGGGACTTGTGGACCTCCTCGGGGAGGGAGCCGGCGTTGACCCCGATCCGGAAGGGGATCTCGCGCACCTTGGCCGCCCTCACCACCTTCTCGACCTTCTCCCGGTCTGGGATGTTGCCGGGGTTGAGCCTCAGCCCGTGGACGCCCGCCTCGATGGCCATGAGCGCCAGTTCGTGGTTGTAGTGGATGTCGGCGATGACGGGTAGCTCCGAGCCCTTGACGATCTCCGCCAGGGCGAGCGCAGCCTCTCGGTCGGGGACGGCCGGCCGCACGATCTCGCACCCTGACTCTTTGAGCTCGGCGATCTGCCGGAGCGTGGCCCGCACGTCCCGCGTGTCGGTCTTGGTCATGGTCTGAACCGCGATCGGCGCGGCCCCCCCCACGACCACCTCGCCGACCCTGACCGGGATGCTCTTGCGCCTGTTGATGGGGTTCATCGAGCCTTTCCGATTCGATTCTGACGCACCCGCCGCCGCATCAGTGCGTGCCCGGGAACTGGTGCAGGGCCAGGCGCTGGATGTCGAAGTAGGTGATGAAGGCGATCAGGGCCAGGAGCACGGCCGCCCCCACCCGGTTGACCTGGGCCTCGCGCTCGCGGTCCAGCGGCCGCCCCCGCAGCGCGGAGGCGACGCCGTCCACGCACACGAAGAGGATGCGGCCGCCGTCGAGGGCGGGTATGGGGAGAAGGTTGGTCAGCCCGAGGGCGACGGAGATGAAGGCGACGGCGGTCAGCCAGGTGGTCCAGCCGGCCGCGGCCGAGGTGTACGTGACCGTGGCGATCCCGATCGGGCCCGTGGCGCCGCTTGGTCCCAGCAAGCCCCCCGCGATCTGGCCGGTGGCCAGCTGGTAGATGCCGTGGACGATGAGGGCGGAGGCCGTGTAGGGGAAACTGACGCCGCTCACGAGGGCCTCCCCGGGGCTGAAGACCGAGGAGTAGACCCCGATCTCCCACTGGTGCGTGGAGCGGTTGAAGCGCGGGGTCACCGAGAGCCTCTCGGTGGCGCCGTCCGGCCGTCGCACCACGAGCTGGAGAGGCTGGCCGGGACGGGAGTCCTCCACCCGGCGGATGTCCTGGGG
>JBOHUY010000128.1:0-1660 GCA_050735015.1 Candidatus Dormibacterales bacterium
CCTCGAGGGTGCCCTGGCCGATCTGAGCGGGGCGCTGGCCGGCAGGGGCCTGATGGTCCAGCGGCACCAGGACTCGGTCCAGCTGGTGACGCGTCCCCAGCTGGCCAGGTTCGTGAGGCGTGCGCTGCGGCCGGAGGTGACGGGGCGCCTCTCGCCCGCCGCCTACGAGACCTTGGCCATCGTCGCCTACCAGCAGCCCGTCGCCCGCGCCCGCGTCGAGGAGATCCGGGGCGTGAGCTGCGAGGGCGTGCTCTCGAACCTCGAGCTGAGAGACCTCGTCCAGGAGGTGGGGAGGGGGCCGGGGCCGGGGCAGCCCAAGCTCTACGGGACGACCATGCGGTTCCTCCAGCTGCTGGGACTGGAGCGGGTCGAGCAGCTCCCGCCCCCGGAGGTGCCGGAGCCATCGCACCAGAGCGCCTGAACCGCCACCTGGCGCGTGCCGGCGTCGCCTCCCGCCGGGCCGCCGACGAGCTCATCGCCTCCGGCCGCGTCTTCGTCAACGGGCGCCCGGCCCCGCCCTCGGGGACCATGGTGGAGCCGGGCTCCGACCGCGTGGTCGTGGACGGGCGGCCGGTCGCCCCCCCCGCCCGGCGGCGCTACCTGGTCCTCAACAAGCCCGCCGGGGTCATCGTCACCGCGTCCGCTGAAGAGGGCCGGCGGACCGTGTACGACCTGGTCGGGGAGAGCGGCGGTCCTGGGCGTCTTTTCAGCGTCGGCCGCCTCGACGTGGCGACGCGGGGGTTGCTCGTCCTGACCGACGACGGAGACCTCGCCCACCTGCTCGCCCACCCCGGCAGGAAGGTGCCCAAGGAGTACCTGGCCGTCGTCGCCGGCCGGCCCGGCGAGCGGGACCTCCGGCGGCTGCGGGAGGGCGTTCGTCTGCCGGACGGGGTCACCGCCCCCGCCCAGGCGGAGCTGGTGCGCCCCCTCCCCGACGGGCGCAGCGAGGTCCGGATCGTCCTCCGCGAGGGGCGCAACCGCCAGGTGAGGCGGATGCTGGAGGCGGTCGGGCATCCCGTTCACGACCTCCGCCGCACCGCGCTCGGCCCCCTGCGCCTGGGCCGGCTCAAGGAGGGCGCGTGGAGGCGCCTTCGCCCCTTCGAGCTCGACCAGCTGAGGCGGGCGGCGGAAGACGTGACGTGATCGTCGCCATCGACGGGCCGGCGGGCTCAGGTAAGTCGGCGGTGGGCCGGCGGGTCGCCGAGGCGCTCGGCCTGCCCTTCGTGGACAGCGGCCTCTTCTACCGCGCGGTGGCGTGCCTCGTGCTCGGGGAGGACGTCGACCCCTCCGACGCCGAGGGGGTCACCGCCGTCGCGCGCCGCGCCTTTGTCCGGGTCGAGGGGAGAAGGGTCTGGGCGGACGGGGCCGAGCTCTCGGAGAGGGTCTACGGGCCGGGGATCGACGAGGGCGCCTCCCGTGTCGCCGCCGTCCCGGGCGTGCGGGCGGCCATGCTCGGGCAGCAGCGGCGGCTGGGGCGGACAGGGGTTGTCATGGCCGGCCGCGACATCGGTACGGTCGTCTTCCCGCAGGCCGACCACAAGTTCTTCCTCACAGCCGGGCTCGAGGAGCGGGCGCGCCGGCGCTCCCTCCAGTACGAGCGCCGGGGCGGGCGCGTCGACATGGAGGAGGTGGTCAAGGACGTGGCCGCCCGGGACCGGGC
>JBOHUY010000129.1:0-3521 GCA_050735015.1 Candidatus Dormibacterales bacterium
CTCTACGAGGACTGGCGCCACACCTACAATCTCCACCGTCCCCACAGCTCGTTGGGATTCCAGCCGCCCGCGGTCTTCGCAGCGGCTTTCAGCAACCAGAAACTCTCACCCGCTCTGGACTCGTGAACGGGGACCGGTCAACACGGCGGCGCTCATGTCGTGAGAGGCAACTATACCCTCACTGGATAAACTGTGGTATGCTCTAGTCATGGCAGCGAGAGACCGGAATCACCCGACCAGGGCCGCGTCGTCTGAGTCCCGGTACTCCCTGATGGAGTTCACCCGCGAGTTCCCGGATGACAAGGCGTGCCTCAACTACCTCTGGCGCACTCGCTACTCCGAGGACGGGGAGCACGCCGAGTGCCCGAAGTGCGAGGCCGTCCGGTCCTTCCGGCGCTATGAGACGGCCCAGCGGCGCCAGTCCTGGACTTGCATCGCCTGCGGACACCACCTTCACCCGACTGCCGGAACGATCTTTCACAAGTCGGCCACCTCGCTTCACCTCTGGTTCTACGCGATGTACCTCATGACAAGCACCCGCTGCGGTATCTCCGCTAAGCAGCTGGAGCGCGAGCTTGGAGTCACCTACAAGACCGCGTGGCGCATCTTCCATCTCATCCGGGGCGAACTCATGGCGCAGACCAACGAGCCGCTGGCCGGTAAGGTCGAGATGGACGAGATGTACGTGGGCGGCAAGCCACGCCATACCGACCACGCCACCTGGGCTGCGCTGCCGACCAAGCGGGAGCGCATGCGAGCTGCCAAGGTCTGGTCGGTCGAGCATCGCGTCCCGGTCTTTGGCATGGCCCAAAGGAGCGGGCGAGTCGCGGCCCACGTGGTCCCGGACACCCAGACCAAGACCCTCATGCCCTACGTGCGGGAGCGTGTGCTGCCCGAGGCAGTGATCTACACCGACGATGCCGCCCGCTACCGGACGGCGGTGCGGAAGGCCGGGTACTCCCACCGCCGCGTTCATCACGCGGCCAAGGTCTACGTCGAGGGCGACGCCCACACCCAGACGATCGAGGGCTTCTGGTCCTTGGTCAAGCGGGGGATCTCCGGCACCCACCACGCCGTCTCGGCTAAGCATCTTCAGGGCTACCTGAACGAGTACGTCTGGCGCTATAACCACCGCGCCGACGGCCGGGCTCAGTTCGAGACGCTACTTCTCCTGGCCGCGCTTGGCCGGTAGGGGCTTGGCGGCCTTCTCTAGCGCCTCGTAGACTTCCCTTCGGGTCGGGACGGGGATCTCGTGACCCTTGGGGGTCTTCTGGGTCTTGGTGGGGGTCTTGGACATGGTTCTCCAAGGTTAGCGCGTGAGGCGACTGGATCTTGCGAGCGCGCGCCTTAAGCTGAAGCGGGGCGACTACCACCTCCTCACTCTGGAGCAGGAAGTGGGGGAATGGGCCAGCCCGGAAGATGATCCCGTCATCGTGCAGCGCTGGCAGCACGAACACCAACTGCAATACACCAGTGTCTTCGCGGAAAGGCTCAAACCGATACCGGAGTCGTGGGGCCTCCTCATCGGTGACACCCTCAACAACTATCGTTCGTGCCTCGATCACCTCGCATACGCGATCACCCGACTGGGGTCCGCCAACCTCCGGGACGAGAAGGTCGCGAGAAGCGTGGAATTCCCCATTCTCAGGTGCCCGCTCAGAGACCTTTCGGCGGCCCATCCCGACATGACCCGCGTTCTGCCTGGTGCCTCCGTCACCTACGTCGTGGCCCTTCTGCCATTCCAGCCGGGCAAGCGTCCGGGGATACGGCGATGGCAGCTTGCCGCCTTGAAGCGTCTCAACAACCTTGATAAGCACCGAGAACCGCTGCTGATCCACCACGTCGTCAGCTATGCCCACCTTCTCAGTTCGACTCCTCGGCCCGTCACCGTAGAGCCCAGACCCGGCGCCTTCCGTCCTAAGGCGGGCGCAGAGATCGTACGTTTGGTGTGGCAGTTCGGACAGCCGCCATTCGCGACCGAAAACTTGAACGCCGGGTTCAACCCTGACGAACCGCAAATGGGCGTGCAATTCAACCCTGCCTGCACGGTAGCCTTCCGCCAGCCTATGGCCCGTCGAGAGGTGCTGAGGGCGATGTGGGACATCTCGCTCCACATCGCCGAGCTTCTTGAGGCCGTCGACAGAATCTAGGCAGAACTTCAAGCCCCACAGTTCGAGGACACTCCTCACGGCACTGTCCTCGCACGAACTACGGACTCGGCGAGTCGTCTTCTTCTGGCACCCCAGGGCCGATGATCGTATCCTCGCCCTGGTCCCAGTCCTCCACGTCCTCCACGTCCCACGCCTGATCCAGACCGATGAAGACGTTCCTTCGCGACTTTAAGTCCCGGACGTTTCGTATCCGAATTCCCGTGCCCCGAGGGTGCGGCGGCAGTGGGGGGGGCTCCGCAGGCGGCTTCTTGCGGGATCTCCACCAGGACGCCCCGACAGTGACGAAGAGCGCTGCTGCGACCGCCCAGCAGACCGCGGCGACTACCCACCCCACGGTCCCCGCCCACGGACGGCCTGACGCTGGACCCAGTGCGCCGAGGGCCAATGCCACCCCGACGGCGCTAAGCCCAATCCGCCCGTTACCGTCCACTCGCGCCATAGAGGCGGAGCACCGCGTCGGCCGGGTCCTGGGCTTCGCGCCCGGCTCCCAGTGCTAGGCCCATCGAGTCCACCACGACCGCCTCCACCTGATGCTGGGTCGTCGCCTCGGCCAGGCGCTCGACATCGTCGGCCAGCGGTCGGCCGCAGCCGATGTAGGGGATCTCCGGGGGTTCGACGCTGGCGCCCTCGGCGATTCCGGCGACCACGTTGGACCAGTCGGCGGCCGAGGCTTCCCAGTCGAGGATCGCGACCCGCCTTGGGCGCGGCGGGGACCAGTTGCCGATGACCTGAGCCCCGGTCGCCACGGACACCGCGATGCCGGCCGCCAGCGTGGACTTCCCCGCACCGCCTGGGCCGAAGATGATGCTGGGGTGGCCCTCCGGTAGCAGCGGCGGCAGCAGCCGCGCCGACTCGCTGACCTGGCGGCGCTTGCCGATCATCTCGACCGGCGCACCCTCCGCCTCCCGGGCGAGGACGCACACACAGACGCGCTCCAGGATCTCTACCCAGGGGAGCTTCGGCTCCCGCTGGTGCAGGACCTTCGCTGTGGCCCCTCGGGCGGCCAGGCTGGAGAGGTTGAACGACCCACCGACTACATGGCGGCCATCGGCCAGGACGCGGAGTTCGCCGCGCAGCTCGCCACCTGAGCGCCGCAGTCGGTTCACCGACACCTCCCAGCTGGGGCCGCCATTCTCGTCGTCCCCGTAGAGGCAGTAGCCGAGGCCACGGCGGTGGACCCCCTGGCCGTAATCGAAGCCCGCCTCCAGTTCGGCCAGGACTCCGCTCACGACTCCACCCCGAGAAACCGGCGCAGGCGGGTGATGGTCGGCAGCCCGGGAAGGTCCCGGGCGGCTCGCCAGCACCTCCGGCAGATCGGCGCCCCTGTGTGCCACCGCCACAGCGCTTCGC
>JBOHUY010000130.1:0-5616 GCA_050735015.1 Candidatus Dormibacterales bacterium
TGGGCTACTCACCTAACCTCATCGACAGCTACCTGCAGCTGTACGCGATCAGCTGGTGGACCAGCCTGCCCTGGCTGCACCGGATCACCGCGCCGACCCTGGTGATCAGCGGCGCGGCCGACCCGCTGGTCCCGGTGCAGAACGCGCAGCTGCTGGCCCGTCAGATGCCGCACGCCCGGCTCGAGCTGATCCCGGGCGGCGGCCACCTGTGGCTGCTTGAGCATCCCGAGGCCAGCGCCGGCCTCATAAACGGCTTCTTCTCCGGCTAAGGCCCGAAGCCCGAAGGGTAAGGCGGCCTCAGGCCGTCCGGTCGCGCACGTACCACCCAGGCGCGGGCACCAGCGCCGGATGGGCGCCGCTGCCCGGCGTGGCCGGCGCGGGCGCCTCGTCTCCCGAGCGCTCGAGGGTCCAGTCCGCCCAGACCTGCCACCACGTCCCGGGCTGCTTGGCCGCCGACTTGAACCAGGGGTCCGGGCCGGCGCCGGCCTCGCCGCCGATGTAGTAGGTGGCCTTCGGGTTGCCCGGCGGGTTCACCAGGCTGGCGATGTGGCCCGCGTTGCTCAGCACGAAGGTCGACGGGCCGCCGACCAGCTCGGTCGTCCGGTAGCAGCCCTTCCACGGCGTCAGGTGATCGGTGATCGCGCCGGTCACGAACGTCGGGATGGTGATCCGGCTCAGGTCCACGCCGGTGCCGAGCACCTCGACCGCGCCCGGCTGGCACAGCGTGTTGTTCTTGAAGATGTCCAGGAACTCGGCGTGCAGGCGCGCGGGCAGGTTCGTGCTGTCGGCGTTCCAGGCCAGGATGTCGAAGACCGGCAGCGGATCGCCCATCAGGTAGTTGCTGACCCAGTAGTTGAACACCAGGTCGTCCGGGCGCATCCAGGAGAACACGTTGCCCAGCTGCCGTCCGGTGATGACCCCGGCCCGGCTCGACTGCTTCTGCGCCAGCTCAAGCAGGCGCGGCGCCGAGAACGCGCCCAGCGCGGCCCGGGAATCGAAGTCGAGCAGCGTCACCGCGAACGACGCCGCGCGTACCCGGCCCGCATCGGCCGAGGAAGGCGAAGCGGCGAGCTGATTGAGCACGGTGGACATCAAGATCCCGCCCGCGCAGAACCCGACCGTGCTCAGCTCCGGCGTATCGCAGATCTCGCTGACCACGTCGATCGCGGACCGGATCCGGGCGGCGTACGCGTCCATGTCCAGCTCGCCCATCGAAGCGTCCGGGTTGCGCCAGCTGATCATGAACACCTGCAGGCCGCGGCTCACCGCGTACTCCACGAAACTCCGGCCCGGCCGCAGGTCCAGGAAGTAGTAGCGGCCGATGGGCGGCGGGATGATCAGCACCGGCTGCCGCCGCACGACATCCGTAGCCGGCGTGTACTGGATGATCTCCGCTAGCTCGTCGCGATCGACGACCGCACCGGGCGTGACGGCCAGGTCGGTCCCGACCTCGAACGCGCCCCGGTCGGTCTGGGACGGCATGCCGCCATTCGAGCGCACGTCGCGCCACCACTGGCGGGCGCCCCTGGCTACGCTCACGCCCCCGGTGTCGAACGCCCGCTTTAGCGCCGCCGGATTACTCGCAAAGAAGTTGGTCGGCGCGGCCGCGCTGGTAACGATGTTGGCCACGAACCGGGCCCGCTCGGCATCCTGCCAGCTCCGCTGGCTGGCATCGAGATCGTCGACCAGGTTCTCGACCGATTCGCACAGGCTCAGGTACTCCTGGCACAGGCGGCGGAACGCCGGATTCTGCGCCCATGCCGGGTCGGCGAAGCGCCGGTCGCCCCTGACGGGCGCGCGATCGGACTTCCCGGCCAGGATGCGGATCGTGTCCGCGGCCAGCCGGCGCGTCTCCCGCGCGACGCCGCGCGGCTGGGCCAGCGTCATGGCCATGCCCTGGAGCAGCAGGGTCACGGTGGGAATGCCGATGGCCTCGCCGGCCTCGATGATGCCCAGCGCCTCGTCCTCGTCGCCGGGCGGCCCGCCCGCGGTCATGCCAGCGCTCCCGCGGTCATGCCTGCGCTCCGCGGCGATCGCGCTCCAGCGGGAATTTCGACCTTCGGTCCACGGGCATCTCCTCCGTGACCGGCCACGCTGCGCGGCCGCCAACGGGAGTGTAACTCTCAGAGACTGACTCCAGTAAGCCTTCGCTGCGGGGGTTTGTCATTAGATACTGACTCCAGTAACTCTTTCGCCAAGGGGGTTTCACCTCGGATTAATGAGTTGGATGATGGAGCGGTGAACGAAGCGGCGCACGACGACGCGGCCCGGCGCGCCCCGGCCTGCACCCTGGTCATCTTCGGCGCGTCCGGTGACCTGACCGAGCGCAAGCTCCTGCCGGCGATCCGCCAGCTCGCCGCCCATTACCGGCTCCGGCCCGAGTTCGCCCTGGTCGGTGTGGCCCGGACGGCCATGACCGACGAAGAGTGGGCGGACAAGTGCCTATCCGGAGACGGAGCACAAGCACAAGGACAAGCACAAGCCGGGCCAGCCCCGGAATGGGCGCCCAAGGCGAGCTTCCGCTACGTCAGCGGCGGCTATGACGACCCGGACACCTACCACCGCCTCGGCGAGGTGCTCGCCGACTGCGACCGCGCGCTCGGCACCAAAGGCCAGCACGTGTTCTACCTGGCCACGCCGCCGCGCCTGTTCGGCACCATCGCTGTCCAGCTGGGCCGGTCGTCGCTGAACGGCGGCGGGGCGGGGGACTGGCCGCGGCTGGTCATCGAGAAGCCCTTCGGCTGGGACGAGCCCAGCGCCCGCAGCCTGTACGTCGACATCAGCGCGTCGTTCGCCGAGTCGCAGATCTTCCGCATCGACCACTACCTGGCCAAGGACACCGTGCAGAACACCCTCGCCCTGCGCTTCAGCAACTCCATCTTCGAGCCCATCTGGAACCGGACCCTGGTCCAGGGCATCCAGATCACCGTGGCCGAGGAGCTGGGCGTCCAGAACCGGGCCGGCTACTACGACCAGGCCGGCGCGCTGCGCGACATGGTCCAGAACCACGTCCTCCAGGTCCTGGCCCTGGTCACCATGGAGCCGCCGCTCACCTTCGACGCCACCGACATCCGGAGCGCCAAGCTGGAGGCGC
The DNA here is from genome assembly GCA_050735015.1 of Candidatus Dormibacterales bacterium. Classification (GTDB taxonomy): domain Bacteria; phylum Chloroflexota; class Dormibacteria; order Dormibacterales; family Dormibacteraceae; genus JBOHUX01. Next base: position 3,095 of record JBOHUY010000130.1, read on the forward strand.
TGCGGGCGGTGCAGCCCCTGGACCCCTTCCAGGCCGTCCGCGGCCAGTACGCGGGCTACCGCCAGGAGGAGGGGGTGGCGCGGGCCTCGCGGCGCGAGACGTACGCGGCCGCCCGCATCTCGGTCGAGAGCTGGCGCTGGGAGGGGGTCCCCATCCTGGTCCGCACGGGCAAGTCGCTGAGGCGGCGCGGGACCGAGGTCGTCGTGCGCTTCCGGGACGCCCCCCACCTCCGGCTGGGCGGGCGCCGGCAGCCCGGCATCCCCACGCTGCTCGTGATCCGGGTCCAGCCCCAGGAGGGGATCACGATCAGGATCGGGGCCAAGCTGCCGGGGGCCAGCTTCGAGATCGTTCCGGCCGGGCTCCGGCTCGAGTACGCCGCCCTCGCCCCTGAGCCCCTCCCGGACGCCTACGAGAACGTCCTCAGCGAGGTGCTGGCGGGCGACCACGGCGTCTTCCCGAGCGCGGCCGAGATCGAGCGCTCCTGGGAGATCGTGGAGCCCCTCATCCAGGCCTGGGAGGCGGACGGGCACCCCGAGCCCTACCCCAAAGGCTCCTGGGGACCGGCGGGCGCCGACGACCTCATCGCCTCGGCCGGGGGCGGGCGCTGGCTGAACGCCGGGGACGAGCCCGGGACCTGAGGCGCCGGCTGCCACCTCATAGCACACCGCCGTTGAGGGTATACGCGAGCTCGAGTACGGCATGAAATAATCTCCGGTCATGTCCACCCGGAGCCCCGGCCACGGGCGCCCCGCGCCGCAGGCGCCTGCGGGCGTCCGCGACCTGGAGGCGCTCGCGGAGGCCGTCGACGCCCTCCAGGTCGGCGTCGCCGTCTACGACGCCGGCGACGAGTCCTTCCGGGTCGTCTACCTCAACCGGCGCGCGCGGGAACTGGCGGGCCCCGGCGCGGAAGCGGGCAGGACCTTCTCGGAGTCGTTCCCGGACGCCACCCCCAACGGCATCCTGGCGCTCATGGCGCAGGCGCGCAGCACGGGAGAGCACCGCCACCTGAGCGGGGTCCCGACCGCCACGGGGCGGGCCTGGGACATCGACCTCCACCCCGTCGTGGACGGCTCGGGACGGGTGCGCCTCTTGGTCATGGCCGGGCAGGAGGTCACGGCTCGGCTGGAGACCCAGCGCCGCCTGGAGGCCATGCTCGCCAGCACGGAGGCCCTCTGGCGTCCCATGTCCGTGGCCGACGTGGCCCGCCAGGCCGCCGAGCAGGCCGCGGCGCTCGTCCCCGCGCTCGACTGCGCGGTCGCCCTGGTCCCGCCCGGCTCGCCCAGCACCCTGGTCATCGAGGCGGTCACGGCGGACTGGATGCGGCCCTTCCAGGGCGCCCAGGTCCCCTTCGAGGGCGCCACCTCGGGGCCCGTCCTGGGGGAGCACCGGGCCCTCGAGCTCAGCCCCGCCGAGGTCCAGGAGCCCTTCGGGGCTCTCATGCTCGAGCACGGCGCGGCCGCGGTCAGGGTCATCCCCCTGACCACCGGCGATGACCTCCCGGACGGGCGCGGCGCCCTCGGGCTTCTGATCCTCACGGCCAGTCGGCCGGGCGGCCTGGAGCCGGCCGAGCGGGCGCTGGGGGACGAGCTGGCCAAGCGCGTGAGCCTGGCCCTGCACCGCGCCGAGCTCCTGGCCCAGGCCCACGAAAGCGCGGAGAGGCTGCGCTTCGGGCTCCAGCTCGCCCTCACCCTGGCCGCCTCGCTCGACACCGGCGCCATCATGCGGCACCTGCTGGAGCAGACCGCCGGCGCCGTGAAGGCCGAGCGCGCGACCCTGCTCCAGGTGGAGGAGGACGGGGTCAGGATCGCGGCCGCGCTCGACCTCGAAGGCGAGGCCGTGGAGCCGGGCACCCGGCTCCCGATTCTCTCCGAGGAGTTCCAGCGCCTGATACGCGAGCGCAGGCCGTACGTGGGCGCCTATGACTCCAGCGCCTGGCCGGAGGAGGTCAAAGACCTCTACCGCGGCATCCGGCAGACCCTGGCCGTCCCCCTGGTCCTCGCGGACGAGGTCGTGGGCGCGCTCTCCGTCAGCCGCCGGAGCCCGCTGCCCTTCGCGCCCCGCGACACGGCCGTCATGGAGCAGATCGGCACCGTCGCCGTCCTCGCCCTTCGCAACGCCCGCCTCTTCGAGGCCGCCGAGGCGGAGCGACGCCGCGCCGACCAGAGCATCCGGCGGCTGCGTACCGGCGTCGAGGTGGCTGACGACCTCGGACGCCGGCTCGACCGCAACGAGGTCGTGAGGCGCCTGCTCGTCCACGCCGTCTCCGCGGTGGGGGCGGAGCGGGCTTCGCTGGCCCGCGTGGAGGGCGGTGAGGTGGTCGTCGAGGGCTCTTACGCGAAGGCCGGCGGCGTGCCCCGGCCGGGGACGCGCTTCGCCGTGCGCGAGGTGCCCCTCTACGAGCGCGCCATCCGGGGCCGGGTCCCCGTCCAGTCCTCGCGCCGGCTCCGGCGCCGGGGCGGGGCCCCGGGGGAGCCCCGCCTCGAGCGCGTGGTCGCGGTCCCGCTCCTGGACCAGGACCGCGT
>JBOHUY010000131.1:0-8833 GCA_050735015.1 Candidatus Dormibacterales bacterium
CGGCCTCGACGACCACGTCGAGACGGCACGCGCCGAGCTCGCCCGGCTCGACCGGCGCCTGGCCGCCGACGGCATGGAGGAGGCCGGGGTCCGCGCCCAGCTGGCGGCCATGGCGCGCTTCGACTACGAGCAGTCCCAGAGCCCGCTCGCGGTCCTGCTCGACTCCCAGAGCATCTCGCAGCTCTTGGGCCAGATCGCGCAGGACCGGATCGTCACCCAAAAGCAGGCCGACCTCGTGGCGGAGGCGGTCCGGCTGCGGGCGGCCGACCGCGCGGCGCGAGCCGAGGCGGCTTCCCAGCTGAGCCGGCTGCGGGCGGCCCAGGCGGGAGCCCTCAAGGTCGCCGCCGAGGCGGGCTCGATGCTGGCGGCGGCCCAGACGGCGGCCCTCCGGCAGGAGGCTTCGTCGCTGGCGCGAGAGGGCACCGCCATCGAGGCGGGCGGGGGTGGGGGCAACCACTTCGACTTCGGCTACTGCACCTGGTACGTGGCCAACCGGCGCTACATCCCCTGGTTCGGCAACGCGGGCCAGTGGTGGGCCAACGCCCGCGCCTACGGCTACGCGGAGGGGCAGGCGCCCCGCCCGGGCGCGGTCATGGTCACCGGCGAGAGCCCCTACGGCCACGTCGCCTACGTCGAGTCGGTGCACGCGGACGGGTCGTGGACGGTTTCGGAGATGGACTTCACGGGGTGGGACCAGGTCGACCGCAGGACCCTCCGCCCGGGCCAGGCGCCCGTCGTCGGCTTCATCTACGGCAGGGCCGGCTGAGCCCCCCCGCGCGCCCGCCCGGTTGACTATGGCACTATCACTATTGAGTGGTACCTCGCGCTAAGAGTGAGCGCGCGGCCGGAGAGTGGATAGACGAGCTCGATCTCCTCCGCGCGCTGGCGCTGCTGGCGGTGGTCGTGATCCACGCCGGGAGCTGGGTGGTGGGGGGCGCGGGCCGCCCCCAGGCGGGTCCGATAGACGCCCTGGTGGCGGTGGCCCGCTTCTGCGTCCCCGCTTTCGTGCTCATGAGCGGGATCGTGCTCCAGCGTGCGTACGGTGGCCGCCCCCGCCGGCCGGCCCTCTTCCTGCGGCGGCGCTGGCTGAGGGTCCTCGTGCCCTGGCTGGTCTGGACGCCCGTCTTCTACGCCCTCGCCGTGGCCACCGGGGGCCTCCCGGCCGCCCCCGGCGCGCTCTTGCGCTGGGCCGCCCTGGGGGCCGGCCACCTCTACTTCCTGGTCCTCATCGCCCAGCTCTACCTGGTCATGCTGGTCATGCCCCGCGGCCGCCGGGGACTGGCCGCCTTTGCGGCCGCCGCGGTGGCGGCACAGCTGGCCCTGGGCTGGCTCCACACCTACCTGCTGGCCTCCCACGTGCGCGGCCTGCTGGCCTGGCCGCTCGTCTACGACGCCCAGCTCGAGGCGCCCTTCTGGATCGGGTACTTCGGCCTCGGCTGCCTCATCGGCGCCGAGTACGAGCGGTTGCGCCGGCTCTCTCGCTACTGGTGGGCGGCGCTGGGCGCGGCGGTCCTGGCCGTGGTCGTGATGTTGGAGGTGAGCGCGCAGGTTCCGGGCGGGACCTTCACCCAGAGCACGTACTCCTACCTGTGGCCTTCGATGGCCCCCATGACGCTGGCCATCGCGGCCACGGTGCTCTGGGCGGGCCGCCGGCTGCGCCCCCACCTGGGCCCGGTCTGGCCGGCGGTCCGCGGCCTGAGCAGGCACTCCCTGGGCGTCTACGTCCTGCACGTGATCGTGATCGTGGCCCTGGGGACGGCCACGGCCGGCATCCTCACCCCGGCCCGCTACGTCCTCCTCGTGATCGCCGCCCTGGCCCTCACCTACCCCGTGGTGGCGCTCCTGGCGGCCACGCGGCTGGGCGCGCTGGCGCTCGGGGAAGACCCCGCCCGGGCCCACAGGGAGGCCGGGCGGCGTCCGGCGAACCGGCGCGCGGCGGGCCGCCGACCCGCCATGTGAGACTCGGGGGCGCCCCTGCTAACCTCTTGCAGTGCCGACCGGTGTCGTGACCATCCCCATCGATCCCGTCTTCCACATCGGCCCGCTCCCGCTGCACTGGTACGGGGTCGGGTACGCCGTCGCCTTCATCGTCGGCCTCTGGTTCGCCCAGAGCCACGCGGAGCGGCACGGGATCTCGAGGGATCAGGCCGCCAGCGTCGGCTTCTGGACCATCATCGCCGGCCTCGTGGGAGCGCGCCTGTTCTTCGACCTGCAGTCGGGCGCCCTCTACTACGTCACCCACCCGCAGTACATCCTGGCCGCCTGGCAGGGGGGGATGGCCTTCTTCGGGGCCATCTTCGTGGCCATGGCCACGCTTTTGTTCCTGGCCTGGCGGCGGCGGCTGAACTTCTGGGTGCTGTTCGACGCCGGCGCCATCTTCGCCGCCGTGGGACAGCCCATCGGCCGCATCGGGAACCTCATCAACGGGGACATCCTGGGGCCGCCCTCCAACCTGCCCTGGGCGACGCGGTACACGAACCCGCACACCCTGGCACCCCAGATCGGGGTCGCCTACCAGCCCGCGGCCGCCTACGAAATGGCCTCCACCCTGGTCATCCTGGCGGTCCTCCTGCTCCTGCGCCGGCGGGGGGTCCCCAACGGGGTGCTCGCCCTCACCTACCTGGTCCTCTACCCCGTGAGCCAGTTCGGGATCTTCTTCCTGCGCGCCACCGAGCCCGTCCTCTGGCTGGGCCTCAAGCAGGCGCAGTGGACCTCCATCGGGGTCCTCGCGATCGGGGTGCCCCTGGCGGTGGTGGCCTGGTGGCGGACGGCGAGGCGCCCGGCGACGCGGCCGGACGCGGAGGCGGTGGCCGCCTCCTGAGGCCCGGTGAAAGGCCCCGGCGCGGGCGATCCTTCCGCGCCCGCTGACATCTCTTAAACCGCGACCCCCCCGGGGCTGGCGCCGCCTGCGCTAGTGTCCGGCCGGACCATGGAAGGACTGGGCGGGGCGCCCGGGGGCGTGCCCGGATGGCGGCGGCGGGGGGCGGTGGCGGCGGGCCTGATCGCGGGCGCCCTGCTGCTGGGGGCCGTGCCCGCGGGCTCGTGGGCATCCCCCCCAGCCCAGGCGCCGGCTCCCGGCGGGCCACGCCCACCCCGGGCGGGGGGCGCGGCGCCCTCGCCCGTCTTCACGCCTCCCTGGACGCCCACCGCCGCCGCGGCTGCGCGTCCCCCGCTCGCCTTCAGCCCGGCCCGGCTGGCCGCCCACCCCCCGCCCGCCCTGCCCGGGCTGGCCGTGGCCGCCATCCTGGTCGACCTCGACACGCGCACGGTCCTGTGGGAGCGGCACGGCCTGGAACAGAGGGCGACCGCCAGCCTCGCCAAGTTGATGACCGTGCTCGTGGCGCTGGACCAAGCGCCCCCCTCCCGGGTGGTCACCGTGCCGGCCGCGGCGACCGCCTTCGACCCCGCCGACGACACCTTGATGGGCTTGGGCGCCGGGCAGAGGTGGACCATCCGCGAGCTCCTCTACGGCGTCTTCCTCGTATCCGGGAACGATGCCGCCGAGACGCTCGCCCGCACCATCCTGCCCCGGCCGGCCTTCATCGCGGCCATGAACGACGAGGCCCGGCGGCTGGGCCTTTCCGGGACCCACTTCGCCAATCCCACCGGCCTCGACGCGGCCGGCGGTGTCTCCACCGCGTACGACATGGCCGTCCTCGCGACCTGGCTGCTCGAGCATCACCCGCTGGTGGCGGCCATCGCCGAGCAGCCGCGCGTCTGGCTCTTCGCGCGGCCGGGCCACCCGGAGGTTGACCTGGTCAACCTCAACAAGCTGGTGACCTGGCCCTACCCGGGCGCGACGGGCCTCAAGACGGGTTTCACGGACGCGGCCGGCGGCTGCTTGGTGGCCACGGCGGAGCGTGGGCACCGCCACCTCCTGGCCGTGGTCCTCGGCTCCCCACTCATGTTCACGGACGCGGAAAGGCTCTTCGACTACGGCTTCGCGCAAGTTCGGGGCTGAGCCGGCGATTTGACCTGAGAGGCCCTCGCGAGTTATCTATGGCGCAGCGGCAGCGCCGCGACGCCGAAACGAACGCAGTCCCCGGAGGTCTTTCCATCACGTTCCAGCAGCTCACAATCCGCTCCCGCCCTTTGCTGGCCGCGGCCGGCGTCGCGCTCCTGGCGGCCGCCGTCGCCCCCTCTGAGGGCCGCGCCGGCCCCATCGGCGACCTGCAGAACCAGATCGCGGCCGACCAGGCCAAGCTCTCGCAGATCGCCGCCCGCACGAGCAGCATCGAGTCCGAGATGGGGAGCAACCAGGCCAAGATCGGCCAGCTACAGACCCTGCTCGCCCAGATCAACGCCAGCCTCACCGCCGTCAACGCGCACCTGAGCCAGAACCGGGCCAAGCTCAACCAGCTGGTGGCGGAGGAAAAGCGCGTCACCGGCCAGCTCCAGGCCACCGAGCAGGAGCTCGCGCGAAGGCAGGCCATCTTCGACAGCGACGTGCGCACCCTGGACAAGATCGCGCCCACCGACCAGCTCACGGTCCTCTTCGGGTCGACCAGCTTCGCGGACTTCCTCGACCGCCTCATGAGCATGAGCCAGCTCGTGCAGGGGGACCACGTCATCGCCGCCCAGCTGAAGGTGGAGAGAGAGCGCATCTCGGCGCTGAGGAACGAGCTCGACTCGCAGCGCCGGCAGCAGCAGCAGGTCGTGAACGCCATCCACGCCCAGCAGGTCGTGCTCCAGCAGGAGTACGCGGTGCAGAGCGCCGCCAGCGCCCAGCTCTGGGGGCTCCAGGCACAGCTCGGACAGACGCGCACCAACCTCATCGCGCAGAGGGGCACCCTCAACGGCCAGATCCGCCAGGACCAGGCCGAGATCCAGAGCCTGCTCGCCTTCGCGCAGGGGCGGGCCGGCAGCGGCGGGGACATCGTCGCCCCCGAGTACCTGGGCGACGGCTGGGGCCAGTACTACAACCAGCGCGACGCCCGCTGGGGGAACCTCTACATGGGCGTCAGCTCATACCAGGTCTGGGAGGTCGGGTGCCTCATGACCGACGTCGCCATGGTCTACACGCACTTCGGCTTCGGCGGGGTCACGCCCGCCACCCTCGCCTCCAACCCCAACAACTTCACCTCCGACGGCTACCTCTACAACTTCGCGCTCAACGTGCCCGGCCACTCCGCCACGCAGGTCTGGGGCCCGAGCACCAGGTGGATCAACTCGTACCTCGACTCGGGGGGGGTGGTCATCGTGGGCATGGATATCGGGGGCGGCACCCACTTCGTGACGCTCAAGTCCCGCAACGGCGCCTACGACTACTGGATCAACGACCCCTGGGCGCAGGACGCCATGAACGTCTCCTTCGACAACTCGCCCGACACGGGGCCCATATTCGAGGCCATCGGATACCACTGAGCCCGGGCCACCTCAGCCGATGAGGGCCAGCAGCGCCTCCCCGTAGAGGGCCAGCTTGGCGGGGCCGACCCCGGGCACGGAGAGGAGCGCCTCGGGGCGGGTCGGGCGGCGGCGGCTGAGCTCCTCCAGCGTGCGGTCGTTGAAGACGACGTAGGCGGGCACGTGCCTAGCCCGGGCCGTCTCGGCGCGCCAACTGCGCAGACGCCGGAGGAGCTCGGCGTCCTCTCCGGCCGGGGCCGGGCCACCCCCTGCCGTGGTTCTGGGGGCCTGAGCCGCCTCCAGCTGCAAGCCCGCCTCTCGGACCCCGGCCAGCACCTCGGCCCCCGCCCGCGCGAGGGTGAGGACCGGGTACTCCCCGGCCGTCTGCGCGATGAGGCCGGACTCGATGAGCTCCACGATCAGGGCGCGCAGCCTCTCCTGGCTCCAGGCCTGGAGCGCGCCGAACTGCGGAAGCGATGACGCCCAGGGCCGCTCGCGCAGCCAGCGCGTATCCCGGCCCCCCAGCACCGCGGCCAGGTTGGAGGCGCCCAGGCGCCCGCTCAGGCGCCGGACCGCCGAGAGCGCGGCGCCCACGTCACCCGGGTCGACGGGTTCCAGCCTCCCCACGCCCGCCAGGCAGTTGTCGCAGGAAGTGCAGGTCCGCGGGGCGCCGGTATCTCCGAAGTAGTCGGCTATACGCGCGTGGCGGCAGCCCCGCCCCCGCGCGTAGGACAGCGCGAGCTGGAGTTTGGCATAGGCCTGGCGCCGCCTGCCCTCCGCCAGCTCGGCCTCCGGGCCGGCGCCGGCCGGCTCCCCGCCCGGACGCCCGCGCTCTTCGAAGGAGCGCTCGATGAGGAAGGCCTGGAGCTCGCGGTCGGCGGGCTGCCAAAGGAGCAGGCAAGTGGCCGGGAGGCCGTCCCGCCCCGCCCTCCCGGCCTCCTGGTAGTAGGCCTCGAGGCTGGCCGGCAGGTGGTAGTGGATGACCTGCCTCACGTCGGGGAAGTCGACACCCATCCCGAAGGCGACGGTGGCGGCCACGACCGAGAGACGGGAGCTCGCGAAGGCCTCCTGGACCCGGCGGCGCGCGTCCTCGCCCATGCGGGCGTGGTAGGCGGCTGCCCGGAACCCCCACCCGGAGGCGGCGCCCGCCACCGCCTCCGCGCTGGCCACAGTGGCGCAGTAGACGATGACGCGGCCTCCGGCGGGGTCGAGGCGGGCGCGCAAAAGGCTGCGCTTCTCGGCTTCGCCGCGGCAGCGGAGGGCCGAGAGGGTGAGGTTGGGCCGGTGAAAGCCGGTCACCGAGATGAGGGGCTGCTTGAGGTCCAGTGACCTCACGATGTCGGCGCGGACCTGGGGCGTGGCGGTGGCGGTGAAGGCGGCCACGGGCGGCCGCCCGCATGCCGCCACCGCCCGGCCGACGAGGCGGTAGTCGGGCCGGAAATCGTGGCCCCAAGGGGAGATGCAGTGCGCCTCGTCGACGACGAACCGGACCGGACGGAGGGCCGCCAGGCGCTCCTGGAAGCCGGGCCGGGAGAGCCGCTCGGGGGCCACGTAGAGAAGGCGCGTCCACCCTCCCGCGGCCTCCTCCAGGCGCCGCCACTGCTCGTGGCGCTCGATGCTCGAGTTGATGAAGGAGGCCGGCACGCCGAGCGCCAGGAGGCGGTCGACCTGGTCTTTCATGAGGGAGATGAGCGGCGACACGACCACGGTCAGGCCGCCCCCGGCGAGGGCGGGGATCCAGTAGCTGACGCTCTTGCCCGACCCGGTGGGGGCGACCGAGAGGACGTCGCGCCCCTGGAGCTGGGCCGAGACGACCTCCTCCTGCCCGCCCCGGAAGGACTCCAGCCCGAACACGTCGCGGAGCGTCCGGCGTGCCTCATCCAGGGTCGGCCCGGTCACGGCGGAAGGCGGCCCGCTAGCGAGCCGGCCGGGCCCCCGGCAAGGGGGTCAAGCGCCGGTCCGCGGGCGCGCCCTCAGGCCGTGGCGGCGGCCGGACGCCGTCCAATCAGGGAGAAGAGCGTGTAGAGGATGGCCGAGACGCCGAAGCCGACGATGAAGCTGAGGTCGCCGATGGCGGGGTGGGCGGCGGGCAGCGGGCCCGTGTAGAGGGTCTGGTTCCAGAAGGGGACCGAGGCGGCGATGCCGACCACCATGGCGACCACGCCCTTCCAGCTGTTCCTGGCCTTGTCGAAGAAGGTGGCCTCGGCGTAGCGGCCCCGCTTGAGCCAGTAGTCGACCAGCACGACGGCGAGCCAGGGCGTGATCCAGTAGCCGAGCAGGAGCAGGAAGTCCTCGTACTTGCTGCCGGGGGCGATGTTGGCCTGCAGCGCGAGGGCGACGATGAAGCCGATCACGCCCAGCCCGACGGCTGTCACCGCACGCTGCAGGCGCAGCCCGCCGAAGCGGACGCCGAGCGACAAAAAGGACATGGCCGCCGAGTAGAGGTTGATCACGTTGGCCGAGACCGTCCCCACGGAGATGCCCAGCACCGTGAGCGCCGCCAGCAGGCCGGGGTCGACCTTGACGAACTGGTCGGTGGGGCTGGCCCCCCAGTTGGTCCCGGGCACCGTCGCGACCGCCGCCCCCACGATCTCGAGGAAGGCGCAGGAGACGAACACCCCCAGGGCCGCCCACATGCCGGCGGCGGCGTGGCTGCTGCCCCTGGGGAGGTAGCGGCTGTAGTCGGAGGCGAAGGGGTTCCACCCGATGGCGTAGCCGTAGGCGATGAACATGGCCAGGATGAAGGCCCCGGTGGCGCCTCCCGGGCCGCCGGCCTTGGTGTTGAAGGCGGTGCCGAGGTGGGCGTGGGCGAAGATGAGCACGCTGGTGATGACGAAGACCACGAGCAGGTAGGGGAAGACGAAGCGCTCGAAGGCGTGGATGAAGTTGTGGCCGATGAAGGCGATGAAGAGCTGGGCGGCCACGATGATGGCGAGCGAGAGCTGGAAGGGGAAGACCGGGAAGCCCGCCAGGTGGGAGTGGATGATGGTCGTCAGCGAGCTGAGCGCGAAGGTCCCCGAGGCCGAGTTGACGATGAACCAGCCGATGCCTGCGAAGATGGTGTTGAGGCCGGCGGGCACGAAGTTGCCCAGGTAGCCGAAGGCGCCCCGGCTCTGGATCATCTGTGGGACCCCGAACTTGGGTCCCATGCTGGTCAAAAGGCCGTGCGTGATGCAGCCGAGGGCGGTGCCCACGGCCACCGCCACCGCCGTGGGCCAAAAGCCGGCCCCCAGGAAGGCGACCGGGATCACGCCCACGAAGACGGTGGCGAACTCCCAGTTGGGGGAGTTCCAGGTCCAGAACAGGTTGAGCGCGTGCCCGTGACGCTCGCGGTCCGGGATGTACTCGACGCCTCCCGGCTCGATGGCGATGACCCGCTCGCCGTACTCCCCTTCGCGGACCGGGACCATCCCATCGTCGGTGGTGCTCGTGGCCACTTCCTTACGGTCTCCTCATTCGATGTCACGGACACGGACGGGCCCCTCGGGGC
>JBOHUY010000132.1:0-30376 GCA_050735015.1 Candidatus Dormibacterales bacterium
CGCGGCCTTCGGTCCCGGGCCGCCCTTTACCTGAGGGCCGGCAGAGCCGGTTCTCAGAGCGCTTCCTCGCAGGCCGGGCGGTAGGGGCAGAGCCGGCAGCGCCGGCGCTCGGGCCTGGCCTCGAAGCGGCCCTCGGCGACGCCCCGGGCGACCTCCGCCCCCGCCTCCCGCGCGGCCGCCAGGAGCTCCTCGCCGGCCTCCACCCTGACCGCCGTGCCCGTCCTCAGGTAGACGATCTCGAGCTCGATGGGCTCGCCTTCGCCGGCCAGTGAAGAGCGCGCGCCCAGCGCGTAGAGGGCCAGCTGGAGATCCCGCCGGAGGCGGGCGGCGGGCAGCGGCGCCCCCGTCTTGTAGTCGACCAGGCGCCAGCCCCCGCCCCCGCCCCCGCCAAGACGGTCGGCCCTGTCCACCACCCCCGTCAGGGTCCAGCCCGGCAGGGGCGCCGAGAACCGGTGCTCGACGAGGGCGGGCGCGTCGGCGAAGCCGCCGCCCTCGCGGTAGCGCCGGAGTTGGGAGAGGGCGAGCCGGGACAGGGCCGGCAGCCTGCGGGGGTCGCCCAGCCGCGCCCCCGACCAGACCTCCCGGTGAACGGATGCGACGGTCTCCTCGGTGATCGCCCGGCCGCCCGCCCGCGCCTCCCCTAGGCGACGCAGGCATTCGTGCACGAGGGTTCCGAAGCGGGCGTCGTCCGGTTCGGGGACGCCCACCCGGTGCCGGTATCTGTACCAGTACCGGCGCGGGCACTCGCGGTAGACCCCGATGGCGGTGAAGGAGAGGAGGAGCGGCTCCCGCCCCGGCCCCGCGCCATCCGCGTCCTGGGCGGCGGCCGGAACCGGGGCGGGCGCCTCGAAGCGCCGGACCCGGACCTCTCCGGCCTCGCCCGCGAGCTCGTCCAGAAAGCGCGAGGGCCGCCAGCGCCGGCTCCCCCCGTAGGCGGAGGCCCAGCTCAGGTAGAGGCGCCGCCGGGCCCTGGTCATGGCCACGTAACAAAGGCGCCGCTCCTCGGCCACGACGTCCTCGCGCCGGGGCGCGGCCTCCACCACCTGGGCCGGGACCTGGAAGCCGTCCGGGCGCCCGCTCTGGGGCAGGCGGCCCTCGACCACGCCGGGCACGAAGACGGCCGTGAACTCGAGCCCCTTGGCCTGGTGGATGGTCATGACCTGGACGGCGTCGGCAAGCTCTTCCACCCGCGCCTGCTCCTCCCCCTCACCGGAGAGCAGGACCAGGTCGAGGTGGGCCAAGAAGGCGCCCAGCGACTGGTCCCGGGCCCGCTCGCAGAACTCGTCCACGAGCTCGGCGAAGCGGGCCACGTTGGCCTCGACCCGCAGCCGCTCCGCCCCGGAGACGGCCGGGGCCACCTCGGCGTGGCGGGTCCTGGAGAGGAGCTCGAAGAGGAGGTCGCCCACGCCCAGGTCGCGCGCGAGCCGGCCCAGCTCCGAGACCAGGCCCACCCAGGCGCCGGTGCCGTCCAGGGCGGCGATCGCCTGGAGGGGCTCCACACCCTCCTCGCGGCCTCTCCTGACCGCCGCCAGGGCCCGGTCGGGGTCGAGCCCCGCCCCCCGCCGGCCCACGAGCCTGGCCAGGGCGAGCTGGTCCTGGGGGTCGTGGACAAGGCGCAGGTACGCGATGACGTCCTTCACCTCGGGCCTCTCCAACAGGCCCCGGGCGCCCCAGGTCTGGTAGGGGATCCCGGCCGCGGTCAGGGTGTCCAGGACGGCCCCGAACATGGCGTTCGTGCGCGTCAGCACGGCGATCTCGCCAAGGCGCGTCCCCCCGCGGGCGAGGCGCCCCACCTCCCCGGCGATGCGGGCCGCCTCCGCGCTCCCGTCAGCGCAGGCCCAGACCTCCACGGGCGGCCCCTTCCGCCCCGCCCTCAGGAGCTTTGCCAGGCGGTCGGGGTTGTGGGCGATGAGGCGGCCGGCGGCGGCCACCAGAGGCCGCGTGCTGCGCCGGTTCTCGCCCAGACCCGAGGTGGTCACGCCCGGGAAGGAGGCGGCGAAGCGCTCCAGGTTGGCCCTCGAGGCGCCCCGGAAACGGTAGATGCTCTGGTCGTCGTCGCCCACCACGCACACGCTCGCCGCCGGCCCGGCCAGGAGCTCGACCATGCGCTCCTGGGCCAAGCTGGTGTCCTGGTACTCGTCGACCATGACGTGCGGGAAGCGCGTCCTGTAGCGGGCGAGGCGGTCGGGATGTCCGGAGAGGAGCTCCACCACCCCCCTCAGGAGGTCTTCGAAGTCGACCAGGCGCTCGCGCCGGCACCGCCCCCGGTAGGCGTCGAAGAGGTCCGCGGCGGCCAGGTAGCGGGGACCTGCCTCCGGCTCCGGGCAGCTCTTCGCCCAGGCCCGGAGGTGGGAGACCGGCACCAGTTCCTGCTTCATGCGATCGAGCATCCGGAGCAGCGGCGAGACGAGCTCGTCGGGCCTCTCCTCCCCGCAGAGCGCCTCGGACGCGGTTTCCCAGAGGAGCTCTCTCATCAGGATCCAGCGCTCGGCGCCGGCCAGGATCCGGAACCCGCGCGGCAGCCCCACGCGGGCTCCGTCCTCCCGCAGCCAGCCGAGGGCGACCGAGTGGAAGGTCCCCACCTGGAGGTCACCCGCCACCTCCCCCAGTGCCGCCTCGATGCGGGCCCGCATGCCGGCCGCGGCCCGCTCCGTGAAGGTCATGACCAGGATGGAGGCGGGGTCCGCGCCGGCCGCCACCAGGCGGCGGAAGCGCTCCGCGATGACGGCCGTCTTCCCCGTGCCCGGGCCGGCCACGATCCGCACCGGGCCCTGGAGCCGGTTGGCGGCCGCGACCTGCTCGCGCGACAGCCTGGTCAAGCCCTCACCAGGGGGCCGGCCGCGAGCGCCCCGTGCGCACCCTGACCTCTCGCAGCCGCCGCCCCGGCCCCGCCTCGTTGAGCCGCTCGAGCAGGCGCCCGGCGTCCAGCCGGAGCTGATGCGCGAGGGCCGGGTTGCTGGTGGAGATGGTCACCACCCCCCCTCGCACCTGGACCGACTCGCAGCGGTCCGCGAGGTCCTCGCCCACCACCGCGCGGAAGGCCGCCCGCACGTGGACCTCCGCCAGCCTTCCCTGGTTGGGCTGCCGGGCGAGCACGCCGGCGAGCAGGTTCCCCAGCTTATCCACAAGCCGTCACCTCGCCCGCGCTGATGCACCTCACGGCCGCGCCGGCCATCACGGCCTCCGGGAACGGCGAGCCCTCCACGGACGTGATCACTACCTGCCCGCCGGAGCCCACCCGCTCCAGCAGCGCCGCCCGGCGGGGCCCGTCCAGCTCCGAGAGGACGTCGTCAAGCAACAATACGGGAGGGGTGCCGGTCCGGGCCTCGATGAGGGCCGCCTCGGCCAGCTTGAGGCTGACCACGGCCGTCCTCTGCTGGCCCTGGGAGGAGTAGCCGCGGGCCTCCCGGCCGCCCAGGGTGACGGCCACGTCGTCGCGGTGGGGACCGGTCGACGTCGTGCCCCGCCCGAGGTCTTCGGCGCGGGAGTTTTGCACAGCCTCGAGAAGATCCTGAGGGGGGCCCTGGTAGCGGAGCCGGAGCTCTTCTCCGCCGGACACGGCCGCGTGCGTCGCCGCCGCCAGCGGCTCCAGCTCTTCCACGGCCGCCCCCCGCGACCTCGCGATGCGCTCGCCGGTGGAGGCAAGCTCCGCGTCCCAGACGTCGAGGTCCTGGGGCGGCCGTCGGCCCGCCGCCACCTGCTTCAAGAGCGAGTTCCGCTGCTCGAGCACGCGCCGGTAGCCAGCCAGGTCTCGGGCATGCCCGGCCTCGACCTGCACAAGCGTCTCGTTGAGGAGCCGGCGCCGGTGCTCAGGCCCGGACTTGACAAGGCTCAGGTCCTCGGGCCAGAAGAGGACGGCGGTCAGAAGGCCGGGTAGGTCGACGGCCCGGCGAGGAGCGCCGTCCACCCTGATCGTACGCCGTGCCCGCTCACCGTCAGAGCGGATGGAGATGGCGACCACGTGCCCGCCGCCGGCCCCCTCGACCCCCGCCTCGACGCGGGCCTCGCCCCCGAGGGGCCCGATCAGCTCCGATTCGCGGCGCGCCCTCGGCGAAGTCGAGAGCGCGGCCAGGGCGACCGATTCCAGAAGGTTGGTCTTGCCCTGGGCGTTGGGACCCAGGAAGACGTTGAGGCCGGGCCCTAGCTCTAGGTCGAGACGCCCGTAGTTCCGGAAGTTGCGAAGGCGGAGGCGGCTGACGCGCACACCTTCTACATCGCCACGCGCACGGGCATGATCACGTAGAGGTAGTCGTCGCTACCGGGGACCTTGATCACGCCCGGGCTCAAAGGCCCGTCAAGCTGCAGTTCGGCCCTCTCCCCGCCCAGCGCGGTGAGGGAGTCCAGCAGGTAACGCGCGTTGAAAGCGATCTGTATCTCCGAACCCTCCACGTCCGCGGCCACGTCGGCCCGGCTGTCGCCGACCTCGTTGGTGGTGGCCGAGAGCGAGATCGAGCCGTCCCCCGCCTTGAGCCGCACCACGTTGGCGCTGTCGCGCGCGAAGAGGGAGACCGCCTTCAAGGTCTGGCTGAGCTCCGCGATGGGGGCCTTGATGCTCGTCGAGCTGTTCTTGGGGATGACCTGGGTGTAGTTGGGGTAGGCGCCGTCGATGAGACGGGAGGTGACCTCTGAGGTGCCGGCCTTGAAGAAGACCTGGTTGCGGGCCTGGGCGACCACCACCTCCAGCTCTCCGGCCTCGCCCTTGAACACGCGCGAGAACTCCCCCAAGGCGCGCGCCGGCACCACCAGGCTCGCCTCCAAGGCTCCCGCCTCGCTCGCCCTTATCGTCTTCACGGCCAGCCGGTGACCATCGGTGGCGGCCAGCGTCTGGGTCGGCCCCTCCATGCGGAAAAGGATCCCGGTCAGGATGGGACGCGCCTCGTCGGTGGAGGCCGCGATCTGGGTCTGCTCGATGGCGAGGAGCATGTCCTCGAGGGGGAGGGTGAGGCGGTCGCCCCCGTCCGGCCGGGGGCTGGGCGGGAACTCGTCCGCCTCGATGCACTTGACGTGGGTGTCGAAGCGGCCGCAGCGCAGACTTAGGTTCTGGGTGGGCTCGTCCAGCGACAACTCCAGGTCCTCGTCGGGCAGGCTGGCGACGAAGTCTGTGATGAGGCGGGCCGGGACCGTCGTCCGGCCCTCCTCGAGGACCGTGGTGGACACCAACTTACGAATGCTGATCTCGAGGTTGGTGGCGGTCAGGGCGAGACCGGATGGAACCGTCTCCAGGAGCACGTTGTTGAGGATGGGCAGCGTGGTCCGCGTTGAGATCGCCCGGGAGACGACCTGGAGAGCCTGGCCGAGCGCGCTCGGCGAGCAAATCAGTTTCAAGGCACGCTCCTTATCCCCATCTCATGACGGCTTCTGGAGTTCTAAGAACCCGCAGACGTCGTAGTAGGCCCTGTTGAAAGTGTGCGTCCCAAGTTCGCCGCCATCGTCGCCGGGCGGGGGAAAAGGATAGGCGAAACCAAGTCCGCTGAGGGGGCGGGAGGCGGGCAGGCTGTGCAGGACGGCGGGCGCCGGCCGCCACGCAGAGGCTGGCGGGCGATTTTCCACCGCACCTGTTGAAAGAATCCGTAACTCGGCGCTCACTCTGCGTAGAGGCGCTCGCGGATGGCCTGCACGTCGTACTCCAGGTGGTCGTCCTCCTTCAGCTCGTTGGCGATCTTCTCGACCGAGTGGAGAGCCGTGGTGTGGTCGCGGCCCCCGAAGGCCTGCCCGATGACGGGGAGCGAGCTGGGGGTCTCGTCGCGGACCAGGAACATGGCTACCTGGCGGGGGAAGACGATGTGCTTGTCGCGGCGCTTGCCCTTCATGTCTTCGACCGCGATGCTGTAGTAGTCGGCCACCACCCGCTGGATCTTCTCGATGGTGAGGGGCCGGCGGGCGCCACTCGGGATGATGTCGTTGAGCAGCCTTGCCGCCGCCTCCTCGTCGATCTGGCGCTGGTGGATGGCGGCGAAGGCGAGCACGCGGGTGAGGGCGCCCTCCAGCTCTCGGATGTTCTTCTGGACCTTGTGGGCTATGAAGGTCAGCACCTCCTCCGAGATGAGGCCCTCGGCGGAGCCGAGCTTGGACTTGAGGATGGCCAGCCTGGTCTCGAAGTCGGGGGGCTGGATGTCCGCGAGCAGGCCCCACTCGAACCTCGAGCGGAGCCGGTCCTCCAGGGTGGGGATCTCCTTCGGGGGCCGGTCGGAGGAGATGACGATCTGGCGGTTGATCTCGTGGAGGGCGTTGAAGGTGTGGAAGAACTCCTCTTTGGTGCGGTCCTTGCCGGCCAGGAACTGCACATCGTCTATGAGGAGCACGTCCACCGTCCGGTACTTGTTCCGGAAGTCGCCCATGTGGGCGGTCTGGATGGATGAGATGACCTCGTTCATGAACTGCTCGGACGTGATGTACGCGACCCGCTTCTTGGGGAAGCGGCGTCTGACATCGTGCCCGATGGCGTGCATGAGGTGCGTCTTGCCGAGGCCCACGCCCCCGTAGAGGAAGAGCGGGTTGTAGCTCTCGGCGGGGTTCTCGGCCACGGCCTTGGCGGCCGCGTGCGCGAACCTGGAGTTGTTCCCGACCACGAAGGTCGAGAACTTGAACTTCTCGTTCAACTCGGAGGGCGTGATGGGGGCCGTCGTCTCCTCGAAGGTCTCCTCGGCAGGGATGAGGTCCTGGTCCAGGTCGTGGGCGGCGGCCTGGCCATTGCCGGCCGTGACCACGAAGGCGACCTCCACCTCCCGGCCCACGACGGCCTGCAGCGTCTCCTGGATGAGGCCAGCGAATCGGTCTTCGAGCCAGTCCTTGGCGAGCTTGCTGGGGACTGAGATCCTGAAGAGCTCGCCCTCCGCCGAGACCAGGCTGGTGTTCTTAAGCCAGGTCTCATAGCTCGGCTTGGCGAGCTGGAAGCGCAGCTCCTCCTGGACCGTCGACCAGATCTGCTCCTGGTTCACGCGCCCTCCCGGGCGAAGGCCGGACCTCGGCGCCGCTGTGGAAAACCCTCCGGGACGGGCGCTCCGAAGAGGCCCGGCTCCGCCACGCGGCCATGGCCTGAGGCCCGCCCGAGGCTGTGGGAGAGGTGTGAGGCCGGGGCGGAAAAGGTGTCCCCAGCGGTGGAGAGCCTGTGGATAACTCTACCGGTCCGGATTCGTTCTCCCCTGAAGGTCGTCCTGCCCGGCGCGCCACCCGAATGTGCGGAACGCCGGGCCGGCCGGAAGGTCACCGGCCTGACCAGCAAGCTCTGGCTCTCCTGTGCACGCTGTGTGGAAAAAGTCGGGGGCCGTGCCGCGGGGAATCGTCTTCTCCGCAGGCGCCTTCCGACAAACTGCAAGCGGACTTATCCACAAAGGTTACACAGCCCTGGGTGGAAAGATGCAACGACGACAACTGCTGCGTGGAGCTTGAAATCCGGTCTCGTGCCCCGTCCCCGGTCCGCTTCGGGCAGTGATGGTAGCAGAGGCCCGGGGGCGGCACAAGGACATCTCTGGACCGATTTCGTTACAGGCCGGGTGTAGCGTCGCGCGGGGGTCGAACTCGTTTCGGTATACTCGCGCAGTTCCAGGCCCGGGCCTCCCCAACCGGCCCGGCCACGCAGCCGAGAGGTCCTCCCATCAAGCGCACCTACCAGCCCAAGAAGCGGTACCGCCGCCGCGTCCACGGCTTCCTGCGGCGGATGAGCACGCCGGCCGGGGCCCGGATCGTCCGAGACCGCCGCCGCAAGGGCCGCCACCGGATCACGCCCTAGCCCGGGGACCGCCCGGCCCAGCGCCGGGACCATGAAGAAGCGGAGCCGGATCAGCTCCGGCGTTGACTTCGAGCGCGTGATGTCGGCCTCCCGCGTCCACGCGGGCACGTATCTGGTCGCCTTCGCGGCGCCCCGGCCCGACGGCGCCGGGGGCCGGGTGGGTGTCGCCACTAGCCGGCGGGTGAGGGGTGCGGTGCCCAGGAATCGGGCTCGCCGGCGGCTCCGCGAGGCCGCCCGTCTGGGCCTCCTGGTGGGTTGGGAGGAGACGGGATCGGGAATACGCTATGACGTGGTGCTCATCGCCCGGCCCGACCTCCTCGCCGCGCCCTTCGCCGCCATCGCCGAAGAGGTCCGCGCCGTGCGGCGGCGCCTGGACGCGGCCCGGACGTGACCCGCGTCGCTCTCCTCCTGATTCGGGGTTACCAGGTCACGCTCTCCCCGATCCTGGGCGGTTCCTGCCGCTACTACCCCTCCTGCTCCAACTACACTTACGAGGCGGTCGCCCGCTTCGGCTGGCTCAAGGGTAGCTACCTGGGGGCCCGCAGGATACTGAGATGCAACCCCTTCTTCAAAGGTGGCTACGATCCGGTGCCGGGGCGGCGACACCACGCGCATGACAGCTGATAAGGGCGGGGCGGCGGCGCCCCCCACGCCAGGAGAACGAGAGAGATAGCCGGCCTCAGGAGCGCGCTCGACGCATTCAAGCCCATCCACACCCTTTGGTGGGACATCTTCGGCGTGCCCATCACCTGGCTGCTCGACACCCTCACGCACGCCTTCACGGGCGTTGGCATCCTGGAGCTGATCGGCGCCTTCGGCGTGGCCGTGATCATCCTCACCCTGATCATCAGGGGCATCCTCTCTCCGCTCTACCACTACCAGATCGCGCAGAGCAGAAAGACCATGGTCCAGCAGCGGATGCTGGGCCCCGAGCTGTCCGCGCTGCGCAAGAAACACAAGGGCGACCGCCAGCGGATCATGCAGGAGACGCAGAAGCTCTACCAGGAGCGCAACGTCAACCAGCTCGCGCAGCTCTCGGGCTGCCTGCCGGCCTTCCTGCAGATGCCTATCCTGATCGCGCTCTACTACGCTTTCCGGCAGGCCACCACCGCTCACGTCTTCGGCACCAGCCCGCACTTTCTCTTCATCCCCAACCTGAACGCGCTCCCTTCCACCAACGAGTTCGTGCACGGGCTGCCCCTGCCGGCCCTGCCCTACCTAGTGGTCCCCGTCATGGCGGCTTTGACCACGTTCGTGCAGTCGAAGATGATGCAGCAGCCACCCAACCCCGCCGCCACCGAGCAGGAGCAGCAGACGCAGCAGATGCAGCGGACGATGGTCATCGTCATGCCGCTCTTCATCTACTACTTCGCCATCGTCACGCCGGCGGCGCTCGGCCTCTACTGGTTCGTGTCCAACTGCGTGTCTATAATCCAGCAGTACTTGGTGAACGGGTGGGGAGGTCTCCGCCGCCGGCCGGTGGTGGTCGGGGGCGCACCGGCCCCGGACGGGCAGGGGGGCGGCAGGGCGGTTCGCAACGTCACGGTGGTCGCCCGCTCGGATCGGAAGAAGAGGGCCAGAGCGAGACGATGAACTCTGCGCAGGGTCGCGGGCGCACGCTCGACGAGGCCGTCGACGCCGCCCTCATCGAGCTTGGCGAAAGCCGCCGAAACGTGGACGTGAAGGTCCTCACCGAGGGGCCCGAGGAGACCGTGGTCGAGGTTTCGGTCATCGAGCCCCCCGGCGACGAGGGTCCCCCCGCGGAGGAGGATGAGGACGAGGCCGCCAAAAGGGCGAGAGAGCTCCTGGCCGAGCTCCTGGCCAAGATGGGGGTGAGTGCGCAGGTCAGCGTCCGCCAATCCGGAGACCCCCTCCTCCTCGATGTCTCCGGCCGTGACCTGGGCCTTCTCATCGGCTGGCGGGGTGAGAACCTGAGGGCCCTACAGACGGTCACCAACATGCTCGTGAGCGGGTTCATGGGCGAGCGCCGCGTGATCGTGGACGTCGAGCGCTACCGGCAGCGACGCGAGCACACGGTGCGGGAGATAGCGTTCCGGGCCGCTCGGCAGGTCAAGATGACGGGTGACCCCATCACCCTGGACGCCATGCAGCCGTTCGAGCGCAGGGCCATCCACCTGGCGCTCCAGGAGGATCCCGACGTGACCACCAACAGCGTCGGCGAGGACCCCGGGCGGCGTGTCGTGGTCGGCCCCCGTCGCCTGGGCGAGGAGGCCTGACCCGACGAGCGCCAGCCACCTGCGCCGGGCGATCGCGCTGGTCAACGCGGCCGCCGACGGGGCCGGCGACGAGGAGGTGACGCCGATCGAGATGGCGCAGGAGATCCGGTTGGCTCTGGAGAGCGCCTCCCGCCGGCGCGACGGCCGTGCCGCCACCCTGCTGGCGGACGCCCTGGACGCGGTCGGCGACGGCATGCCCGCCGACCACGTGGCCGCCCTCCTCTACGCGGCCGAGGCGGGCTCAAGGGCGGCCGCGCCGGGGGCGGGGAAGGGCCGGTGAGCGCCGGTATACTGGCGCACCGATGACGAAGTCGACCCGTCACCAGCTGCACCGGCTGAAGGGCGGGGCCCAGCTCATCGCCACCCCCATGGCGGAACGGGCCTCGGCCAGCCTCGTGCTCATGTTCGGCGTTGGGTCGCGGTACGAGGACGACCGCCACGGGGGCGCCTTCCACTTCCTGGAGCATCTGCTCTTCAAGGGCACGCGCCGGCGGCCCACGGCGCAGGAGATCGCGGAGGCCATCGAGGGCGTGGGGGGCGTCATGAACGCCTCCACCGACAAGGAGGTCACGGCCTACTGGACGCGCGTGCCCGGCGAGCGTCTGGAGCTCGCGGTCGACGTCCTCGCCGACATCGTCTCCGACTCCCAGCTCGCCCCCGCCGACGTGGACAAGGAGCGCATGGTCATCCTCGAAGAGCTGAAGATGTACCAGGATCAGCCCCAGGACTACGTCCACAGCCTCTTCGAGCAGATCATGTGGCCTGGTCACCCGCTGGGCCGCGACATCGGGGGGACGGCGGAGTCCGTCTCCGGCCTCTCCCGGGAGGACCTGGCCGCCTGCGTGGCCGACCACTACCGCCTCGACAACGTCGTCGTCAGCGTGGCTGGCGGCATCGACCCCGAACGCGCCCGCGAGCTCGTGGAGGAGAGGCTGGGCCTCGGCGACGGAGACGGCGACCGGGCCTGGAACCCCGTCGACGGGCTGGCCGCGGGGGCCTCCGTCCTCCTCCACAGGAAGGAGACGGAGCAGGCCCACATCTGCCTGGGGGTGCGCGCCTTCTCGTACCGGGATCCGGACCGCTACACGCTCGACCTCGTCAACACCATCCTGGGCGAGGGTATGAGCTCGCGGCTGTTCCTGGAGATCAGGGAGAAGCGGGGCCTCGCCTACGACGTCCACAGCTACACGAGCAAGCACCGGGACACCGGCTACCTGGCCGTCTACATGGGGGTCGACCCCAAGAAGGCGGAGGGCGCCGTGGCGGCGGCGGCGGCCGAGCTGAGGCGCCTGGCCGCCCAGGAGGTGGGCGGGGCGGAGCTGACCAAAGCCAAGGAGTTCACCAAGGGCCGCGTCAGGCTGGGGCTGGAGGGCACCAACGCGATGGCCAGCTGGCTGGGCCAGCAGCAGCTCTTGATGGGCCGCATCAGGACGGTCGAGGAGGTGGTCGAGAACGTGGAGGCGATCACCGCCGAGGACGTCGGCCGGGTGGCCCGCCGCCTGCTCGAGGGGTCCCTGCAGGTGGCCGTGATCGGCCCCTTCGCGGGCGACGCCGGCTTCCGGGCCGCCATCAGCGCCTGACCTGGCGGCAGGCCCCCGTCCGGACCCGGCCGGTAAAACGTGGGACAGCGTCCGCTCAGCCCGAGAGCCTGGCCCTGATCCTCTCCAGCTCCTCGCTCGAGGCAAAGCGGATGCTGACCGTGCCCCGGCGGGGGGAGCCGCTGACGCCCACGGGCAGCCCAACGGCCGCCTCCAGCTCCTGGGCCAGGGCCTTGAGCGCCTCCCCCGGGGGCTTGCGCGGGGGCGGCTGCCGGTAGCGCTTGACCCAGGCCTCCATCTGGCGCACGGAGAGGCGCCTCTCGAGCGCGACCCGGAGCGCGAGCTCCTGAGCCTGGGGCCCGGGCAGCCCCGCGATGGCGCGCCCGTGGCCGGCCGAGATGGCCCCCGCCGAGAGGGCCGACTGCACGGCCGGGGCGGCCGTGAGCAACCGCAGGGCTTGTGTCACGGAGACGCGCCCGCGGCCCAGCCTCTCCGCCGCCTGCTCGTGGGTGAGCGAGAACATCTCCAGCAGGCGCTGGATCCCGCGCGCCTCCTCGACCGGGTCGAGGTCCTCACGCTGGAGGTTCTCGACCAGCCCCAGGACGAGTCGCTCCTCCTCCTCGGGCAGGGTCCGCACCAGGGCCGGGATGCGGGCCAGGCCGGCCTGCCGGGCGGCCCTCCAGCGCCTCTCGCCCGCGATCAGCTCGTAGCCGTCCTGCAGCCGCCGCACCAGCACCGGCTGCAGGAGGCCGTGGGCGCGGATGGAGTCGGCCAGCTCGCGCAGGGCGCCGGGCTCGAAGCGGCGGCGGGGCTGGTCGGCCGAGGGCCGGACCTGGTCCACGGGGATGAGCTCCGGCACGGCCTCCCCGCTCGCGGAGACGGGGATGAGGGCGTCCAGGCCCCGCCCCAGGCCCCGGGGCCGGGTCAACGGGCCAGGACCTCCTCCGCCAGGCGGCGGTAGGCGACGGAGCCCCGGCAGGCGGGGTCGTAGTCGAGGACGGGGCGCCCGTGGCTGGGCGCCTCGCTGACGCGCACGTTGCGGGGGATGAGGGTGCGGTAGAGATGCTGCGGGTAGGCGCGCCGGACCTCCTCCAGCACCTGCCAGGCGAGGGCGGTGCGGCCGTCGAACTGGGTGACCAGGATGCCCCCGATCCTGAGGTCGGGGTTGAGCCTGGTCTTCACGAGCTGGTGGGTGTGGAGGAGGTGGCTCAGCCCCTCCAGGGCGAAGTACTCGGACTGGAGCGGGATGAGGATCTCGTGGGCGGCCGCCAGCGCGTTCAGAGTCAGGAGCCCCAGGGAAGGTGGGCAGTCGATGAGCACGTGCCCGTACCCGCCGCGCAGGTCCGCCAGCGCCGAGCGCAGCCGGAGCTCACGGTTGGGCATGGTGGCGAGCTCGATCTCGCCCCCGGCCAGGGACACGTGCGAGGGCACCAGGAAAAGGCGCGGGACGGCCGTGGCCACGGCCACGTCATCGATGGTGGCCGAGCCGATGAGGAGGTCGTAGACGGTCGGCCGCGGGAGCGCCGGGTCGAGACCCAGCCCGCTGGTGGAGTTCGACTGGGGGTCGAGGTCGATGACGAGCACGTGCACGCCCATCTCGGCCAGGGCGGAGGCGAGGTTGATCGCGGTGGTGGTTTTGCCCACGCCCCCCTTCTGGTTGGCGACGGCCACGACGCGGCCCTCGACGGCGGGCGGCCGGGCGACGGCTGCCTCGCCAGCCAGGGTGGCCACGGCCGGAATTCTACAGGCGGGCGGCCCTCTCCCCGGAGGCGCGGGCCCTGAAAAGGACCGCCACCAGCACCACCAGCAGGGCCAGCTCGACGCCCGCCCCGGCGAGCAGGGCGCCCCCCCCGAGACCCACCCCCACGAGGAGGTTGTAGGCACCGTGCGCGACCGCCGAGCTGGTGGTGTTGGTGAACTTCCGGACGAGGCCCAGGCCGCAGGCGAGGACGAACACGGCCAGGCTGTCGAACGAGAGCCCGTACTGGGCGTGGAAGGTGGCGAAGACGAGGGCCACCCAGACGATGCCCAGCTTGGGCTGGAGCGCGCCCCGGAAGAGCGACTCCTCGCAGAGCGCGGGGATGATGGCCAAAGAGGCGATCCCGAGGGGCCCCCCCAAACCTCCGAAGACCTGCTGGCTGGCCCTGTTCACCCTCCGCATGAGGTTGGGGTCGAGCGCCTGGCCAGCGGCGTCGATGAGGTTCCCGGCCGCGAAGAGCAGGCCCGCGACGGCCAGGGCCAGGGCCACGTGCCACCAGAGCGGACGCACCAGCCCCAGGCGAGCCAGGGCCTCGCGCGGGCCGCGGCGCGCGAGGAGGCCGACCCCGAGCAGGGCGGCGGCCAGGAAGGGGACCTCCTGGGCGGCCAGGTCGCCGACCCCGATGTGGGAGGCGGAGGCCTCCTGGGCGAGCACGTCGGTGCTCAGTTGCGTGCCGATGAAGAAGCCCGCCAGCAGGATGGTGCCGCAGAGCGCCAGGGCGTGCACCGGGCTCTCGGGGTCGAAGGCGGTGACCCGGCCCACCGCGCGCCGGGCCGGCTCCGTGAGGGCGAGGCCACCCAGCACCCCTGTGACCAGGAAGGCCAGGCCGCCGTGGACGGAGAGGGCGCGCGCGGGGGTGAGCCCGGCCGCGCCCTCGCCCAGGTCGAGCAGGCCCAGGACGGCGGTCGCCCCCGCCAGCGCGTAGGCGACAACGAAGGTGAGGCCCCGGGCCCAGGCCCGGGCGACCCCGAGATTGGCGATCCAGATCAGCGGCAGCGGCGCCACCAGGGGCACCGCCTGTCCCCAGTCGAGGCCGAAGGGCGCCCCCCCGCCGCCCGCGATCAGGATCCCTGGCGGGGCGGCCGGCGCGCGGAGGGGATCGCGTCCGGTGTCCTCCCGTCGGGGCCGCTGAGCAGCCCTCGCAGGATGTCGACCGGGAGCGGGAACACGATCACGGAGCTGCGGTCGCCGGCGATCTCGGTCAAGGTTTGAAGGTACCGCAGCTGGAGGGTGGCGGGCTGGGTGCCGATCACGCGGGCGGCGTCGGCCAGCGTCTGGGCGGCCTGGAACTCGCCGTCGGCGCGGATGATCTTGGCCCGCTTCTCGCGCTCTGCCTCCGCCTGCTGGGCCATGGACCTGCGCATCTCGAGAGGGAGCTCGACGTCCTTCACCTCGACCACGCTGACCTTGATGCCCCAGGGTTCGGTCTGCTCGTCGATGATGCGTTGCAGGTTCTGGTTGATCTTGTCCCGGTTGCTCAAGAGCTCGTCCAGGCTGGACTGGCCGAGGACCGCCCTCAAAGTGGTCTGGGCGAACTGCGAGGTGGAGTTGACGTAGTTGAGGACGCGCGTGACCGCCGCGCGGGCATCGATGACCTGGAAGTAGATGACGGCGTTGACCTTGACGGTCACGTTGTCGAGCGTGATGACCTCCTGGGGTGGGACCTCGAGCGTGATCACGCGCAGGTCGACCTTGACCAGCCGGTCGACCCCGAAGGGGATGATGAGGAAGATGCCCGGCCCCTTGAGCGCGATCAGGCGGCCGAGGCGGAAGACGACCCCGCGCACATACTCCGCTGCTAGTCGGATGCTGGTCGCGGCCAGCACGATGATGATGAAGACGACGACCGCGAGGTCTATCCAGCCAGCCATATGGTCTCCTCCTTACGGGCCGGCTCCGCCGGCCCCACCTCGAGCTCGAGCCCACGCTCGGCGATGACCTCGATCTCCTGGCCCTTAGCGATGGGCCCCCGCACCGAGATCGCGCTCCAGAGCACGCCCCCGACCTGCACGGTGCCCTCTGGCTCCAGTCCGGTCCTGGCCACGCCGCGGCTGCCCACGAGCGTGCTCATGGGGTAGGGCCGGCCCCTTCGCGCCGCCACGACTTTGCTCACGAAAAAGGCGAAGAGCGCCCCCAGCCCGCCGGCGCCGGCCAGGACCAGCCAGAGATCGACGCCGGGCCCGTAGGGGGCCATGTTGAATAGGAAGGCCCCGCCCAGCAGCAGGGCCACGACACCGCCCGCGCTCAGGACGCCGTGCGTGGCCGCCTTGATGTCGGCCAGGAAGAGCCCGAACCCGACCAGGATGAGGAGGACGCCGGCCACGTTCACGGGCAGGTTGACGAGCGCGATTAGGGCCAGCACGGCGCTGATGGCGCCCACGGTGCCCGGGATGACGGCGCCCGGGGTGGTCACCTCGCCGATCAGGCCGAAGACGGCGATCAGGATCAGGAGGAAGGCCACGTCGGGGTTGACGATGACGTTCAGGAACTGCTGGGCGAAGGTCATCGGGTAGTCGCGGACGGCCGCTCCGGCGGTAGCCAGCACCAGGGTACGGCCGTGCAGCCGGTGTAGGGTCCTGCCGTCGACCTGGCGCAAGAGGGAGGCCAGGCTGTCGGACTCGAGGTCGGCCACGTGCAGGCGCACGGCCTCGGCGACCCCCACGTTGACGCTGTTGCGGACGGCGTCTTCGGCCCAGGCGGCGTTGCGACCGTGGATGGAGGCCAGGTTCCCGATCGTGGCGGCGGCGTCGTTGACGATCTTCTTCTCGAGGTCCCCGCCGATGTTCGCGCCCGTCGAGGCGATGGGGTGCGCCGAGCCGATGTTGGTCCCCGGCGCCATCGCCACCAAGTCGGCGGCCTGTGCCACGAAGAGGCCCGCCGAGTCGGCGTGGGCTCCCGCCGGGGTGACGTACGCGATCACGGGCACCGGCGAGTTGAGGAGGGTGGTCAAGATGGCGTCCATGGAGGCGAGATCGCCTCCCGGCGTGTTCATGACCAGGACCAGCGCCCTGTCGTGCTCCGCCGAGGCCTGGTCGACGGCGCCGGACAGGTAGCCCGCCATGACCGAGTTGATGTCGCCGTCGACGTGCGCCGTGAGGACGGTGGGAGAGCCCGCCCGCGCGGCCGAGGGAACCAGCGCCGCGAGCGCCAGGGCGGTCACGATCAGTGCGCGCACCGCCATGCCCGGAGTATAGGTCCGGGCTCGCGGACATCTATAGAATGAGGCGCACATGGCACCCCGATCTGGAGATAGGGGGCCGGGTGGCGCGCCCCAGGCACGGCGCGGCGCCAGCAGCACCGACCTCCCCCCCGCAGGCCGCGGCCGTGTCCGCGCCCGCACCGAGGGCGAGCGCGCCCCCGCCCTGCTGGAGCAGGGGCTGCCCCTGGTGGCGCGGCTGGCCGGGGCTCGGACGGGACGGGGCCTGGCGGAGGAGGACCTCCGGCAGGAAGGCGTCTTCGGCCTCATGGCGGCGGTCAGGGAGTTCTCCCTGGCCGGCGGTGGCCGGGAGGCGTTCGAGGCCGTGGCCGAGCGGCGCATCGGCGAGGCCATGGACGCCGCCCTCATGGAGGAGGGAGAGGCCGTGGAGCGCGGGCGCCTGCTCGTGGAGGACGCGGCCCGGTACGAGCGAGCCGAGTTCTCGCTGGCGGGCGAGCTGGGGCGGGCGCCGAGCTGCGCCGAGGTGGCGGCCCGGCTGGGCTGGCCCCTGCGCAGGGTGGAGACGGTGGGGGACCTGGTGGCCGGGGCCCGTGAGGCCCACGACGAGGGGCTCATCGCCTACCTGGACGACGCCGGCGAGGCCGGTGGCTGAAAGGACTGCGCTTCACGGGCGGCACCTGGCGCTCGGCGGCCACATGGTCGACTTCGCCGGGTGGGAGCTTCCCCAGCAGTACGCCTCCATCAGGGACGAGCACGCGGCCGTCCGCCGCGCCGCCGGCCTCTTCGACCTCAGCCACATGGGCCGGGTCGAGGTCACGGGCGAAGGGGCCGAGGCCTACCTGCAGGGCCTTCTCACCAACGACGTGGCCCGGCTCGGCCCGGGGCGCGCCCAGTACACGCTCCTCTGCCGCGAGGACGGCGGCATCCTCGACGACCTGGTCGTTTACAGGCGCTCCGCCCACGCGCTGCTCGCGGTCGTCAACGCCTCCAACCGGGACAAGGACCTGGCCTGGATGAGAGAGAGGCTCCCCGCCGGGGTGGAGCTCGAGGACCGCACCCGGGAGGTCAGCCTGATGGCCGTCCAGGGTCCCCTCGCCGGGCAGGTCCTGGGCCGCTTGGGCTTCGACCTCGGCGGCCTGGCGCCCTTCGGCTTCACCGAAGAGGGGCGGCTGGGCGGCCGGCCGGCCATGATCTCGAGGACGGGGTACACGGGCGAGGACGGAGCCGAGATCTTCGTCGCCTCGGAGTCGGCCCCCGCCCTCTGGGAGGCGCTGGTGGAGGCGGGCGCGCCGGCCGGGCTGGTGCCCTGCGGGCTGGGCGCCCGCGACGCCTGCCGGCTGGAGGCGGCGCTGAGGCTCTACGGAAGCGACATAGACGAGGCCACCAACCCCTACGAGGCGGGGCTGGGCTGGGTCGTCAGGATGGACAAAGGCGCCTTCGTGGGCCGCGAGGCGCTGGCGCGCGTCAAGTCCCGGGGCCCGGCGCGCGAGATGGTGGGGCTGCGGCTGGAGGGCCAGGTCGTGGCCCGCCACGGCTGCCCGGTGGACGCCTTCGGCGGCCGGATCGGCGCCGTCACCAGCGGGACCTACTCCTTCTGGCTGGGGCGCGCTATCGCGATGGCCATGGTCCAGAGGGGGAAGGCGGCCCCCGGCGCGACCGTCAGCGTCGAGGTGCGGGGCGCCGAGCACCCGGCCGAGGTGACCCCGCTGCCGTTCTACCGCGGCTCGGTGCAGAGGCCGGCCCCGGCCGGCACTTAGGAGGAGAGGGCGTGGCCGACCGCCTTTATACGGAGACGCACGAGTGGGTGAGCGAGGACGGCGGCCAGGCCGTCGTCGGCATCACCGAGTACGCGCAGGCGCAGCTGGGAGATGTGGTCTTCCTGGAGTTGCCGCGCGTGGGGGCGCGCATGGCCGCCGGCGACGCCTTCGGCGTGATCGAGTCGGTCAAGGCCGCCTCCGACCTCTACTCGCCGGTGGCGGGCACGGTGGTCGCGGTCAACGAGGCGCTCAGCCAGACGCCGGAGCTGGTCAACCGTGACCCCCTGGGCGAGGGCTGGCTCATGAGGCTGGACCTGGAGGGTGAGGAGCTCCCGCCCCACCTGCTCGATCAGGCGGCCTACGAGCGCCTGACCCAGGGCCCGGCGGCGGGCGCCTGAGCGGCCGGCTCCAAGATGCCGTACTTGGTCCACTCCCCCCAGGACCGGAGCGCCATGCTGGCCGCCGCCGGCGCCTCCTCGATGGAGGACCTCTTGGTCGACATCCCCTCCTCGCTCCGGGTCGAGGGACTCGGGCTCCCGCCCGGGCTCTCCGAGCAGGAAACGATGGCGGCCATGCGGGCCCTGGCCGCCTCCAACCGCGTCTTCGAGGACCGGCTCACGTTCCGGGGCGGCGGCGTCTACCGGCGCTTCATCCCCTCGGTGGTGCCGGCGGTGACCTCCAAGCCCGAGTTCTACACCGCCTACACGCCCTACCAGCCGGAGGCCAGCCAGGGCTGGCTGCAGGCCATTTTCGAGTTCCAGACCCTGATCTCCGAGCTGACCGCCATGGACGTTGCCAACGCTTCCTTGTATGACGGCGCCACGGCGCTCGCGGAGGCGGCCATGATGGCCGTTGTCCAAACCGGCCGGCGGGAGGTGCTGGTGGCGGGCTACCTCCACCCCGAGTACCTTC
The DNA here is from genome assembly GCA_050735015.1 of Candidatus Dormibacterales bacterium. Taxonomy (GTDB): domain Bacteria; phylum Chloroflexota; class Dormibacteria; order Dormibacterales; family Dormibacteraceae; genus JBOHUX01. Next base: position 19,090 of record JBOHUY010000132.1, read on the forward strand.
AGGTCCTGAGGTGCTACGCGGAGGGGCGCGGGTTCCGGGTCCGCCAGGCCGCCGCCAAGGGCCTGGTAGCAGACCCCTCCCGCCTCCCCGGGCTGGGCGCTGAGACGGCCGCCCTCCTCTTCCAGCAGCCCAACTTTTTGGGCCTCGTCGAGGACGCCGCCGGCCTCACCCGCGCCGCCCACGAGGAGGGCGCCCTGGCCGTGGCCTGCGTCGACCCCGTCAGCCTGGCGCTGCTGGCGCCCCCGGGGGAGTACGGGGCCGACATCGCCGTCGGCGAGGGCCAGCAGCTCGGCCTCACCCCCAGCTTCGGGGGGCCCCACGTGGGCCTCATCGCCTGCCGCCGGGAGCTGGTGCGGCGCCTGCCCGGGCGGCTCGCCGGCGAAGCCCGGGACGCCCGCGGCCGGCGGGGGTTCGTGCTCACGCTGACGGCGCGCGAGCAGCACATCCGGCGCGAGAAGGCCACCTCCAACATCTGCACCAACCACGCGCTCTGCGCGCTGGCCGCCACCGCCTACCTCACGTATATGGGCCCGGACGGCCTGGCCGGGGTGGCGCGCTCGGGCTTCGAGCGGGCCCACCACCTGGCCGCCCGCCTGGCGGAGCTGCCGGGCTGGGGCCCGGCCCCCTCGGAACCCTTCGTGAACGAGTTCCCGATCCACGCCCCCGATCCTGGGCGGGTGCTGGCCGCCTGCGGGGCCCGGGGCATCCTGGCCGGGCTGGACGCCGGCCTTTGGTTCGGGGAGCTGTCCGGGCTGATGGTCTTCTGCTGCACCGAGCTCAACGACCCCTCGGCCATCGACGCGCTCGTGGAGGCGCTGGCGGAGGCGTGACCGAACCCCTCTCCTTCGAAAAGAGCAGGGAGGGCCTGGCCGGCCCCCGCCTGCCGGCGCCGGGCGTGGCGCCGCCGCCGCCGGAGGCGCTCCCCGACTCAGTCCGCCGGCGCAGCCCCGCCCGTCTCCCCCGGCTCAGCGAGCCCGAGGTGATGAGGCACTTCAGCCGCCTGGCGGCGATGAACTTCTCCATCAGCGAGAACTTCTACCCGCTCGGGTCCTGCACGATGAAGTACAACCCCGTCGCCGACGAGGTGGCGGCCGCGCTGCCGGGCTTCGCCTACCTGCATCCCTACCAGGAGGAGGGCACGGTGCAGGGCGCTCTGGAGCTCATGTGGCGGCTGGAGAGGGCCCTGGCCGAGATAGTCGGCGTGGACAGGGTCTGCCTCCAGCCCGCCGCGGGCGCGCACGGGGAGTGGACGGCGCTGCGCATGATCCAGGCCTACCACCTCTCCCGCGGCGAGCGCCGCACCCGCGTCCTGGTCCCGGACAGCGCCCACGGCACCAACCCCGCCAGCGCGGCCCTCTGCGGCTTCCAGGTCGTGGAGGTGCGCTCCGGCGCCGACGGCCGCATCAGCCTCGCCGACCTCGAGGCCAAGCTCTCGCCGGAGGTGGCGGCGCTCATGCTGACCAACCCCAACACGCTCGGACTCTTCGAGCGCGAGATCCTGGAGGTGGCGAGGGTTGTGCACGCCACCGGCGCCAAGTTGTACTACGACGGTGCCAACCTGAACGCCCTGATGGGCATCTGCCGTCCCGGGGACATGGGCTTCGACGCCGTGCACCTGAACCTCCACAAGACCTTCACCACCCCGCACGGGGGCGGCGGCCCGGGCTCCGGCCCGGTGGGGGTAAAAGAAGACCTGGTCCCCTTCCTGCCCTCCCCCACCGTGGAGAGGGACGAGGCTGGCTTCCGGTTCGAGCACGACCGCCCCCAGAGCATCGGCCGGGTCCGCAGCTTCTACGGGAACTTCGGGATGCTGGTGCGCGCCTACGCCTACATCCTGGCCATGGGGGCGGACGGGCTCGAGCAGGCCTCGCGGGACGCCGTGCTGGCCGCCAACTACGTCCGCTCCCGGGTCGCGGGCCTCCTGGAGCTGCCCCACGAGGGGCCCTGCCAGCACGAGTTCGTGGCCTCGGCGCGGAACCTCGCCCCCCGCGGTGTGCGCGCCCTGGACGTCGCCAAGGGGCTCCTCCAGCGGGGCTTCTACGCCCCCACCGTGTACTTCCCCCTGATCGTCCCCGAGGCGGTCATGGTGGAGCCCACGGAGACCGAGAGCCGGGCCACCCTGGACGCCTTCATCGCCGCGCTTGAGGATGTCGTCCAGATGGCGGAGGATGACCCGGAGGGGCTCCGACGCCAGCCCGACGACCTCCCGGTGGGCCGCCTGGACGAGGTCTCGGCGGCGCGCAACCCGGTCCTCAGGTGGCGCCCGGCCGAGGCCACCCAAGCCGCGCCGGAAGGGCAACGGGTGGGAGTCTGAGAGAGATCCCACCACAGCATATGGTAGAATCAGCTATCAGGAGACAATCAATATTGGCGTACCGCGGCCCCCTCCCCGAGGGGGGGCTGAGGCCGGCGTGAGCGCCAGCGGGCGCGAGGCCGGCGCCTCCGGACTGAGGCCGCGACCGCTGGGCGCGGACGTGGCCTACACCGCCGAGCAGATCCAGGTCCTGGAGGGCCTGGAGCCCGTCCGGCGGCGTCCGGGTATGTACATCGGGAGCACCGACCCCCGCGGCCTCCACCACCTGGTCTGGGAGCTGGTCGACAACGCGGTCGACGAGGCCCTGGCGGGGGAGGCCGACCGCATCGTGGTGACCCTGCACGAGGACGGCAGCGTGGCCGTGGAGGACAACGGGCGGGGCATCCCGGTGGGCATGCACCCGACCGAGAACCGCTCCGCGCTGGAGGTCGTGTTCACCGTCCTGCACGCCGGCGGCAAGTTCGGCGGCGGCGGCTACAAAGTCTCGGGCGGACTCCACGGCGTCGGCTCCTCGGTCGTCAACGCCCTCAGCGAAAGGCTGCAGGCCCATGTCTACAGGACCGGCAGGGAGCACTTCCAAGAGTACCGCCGGGGCGAGCCGGTGGCCCCCGTGAAGGTCGTCGGCAAGACCGGGAAGAGGGGCACCATGGTCCGCTTCTGGCCCGACCCCGAGATCTTCCCGGACCGGTCCTTCGACCGCGACCTGATCGTCAACCGGATGCGCGAGATGGCATTCTTGAACAAGGGCCTGACCCTGGTCCTGGACGACCGCGGCCTCGGCTACGAGTACACGTTCCAGTTTGAGGGCGGCATCGCCTCGTTCGTCAAGCACCTCAACCGGGGCAAGAACCTCGTCAACTCCGCGCCCATCTACATCGAGCGGGAGATCGAGGGCACGGCCATCGAGATCGCGCTGCAGTACAACCAGACCTTCGTCGAGAACGTGCTCCCCTTCGCCAACAACATCCACACCATCGAGGGCGGGAGCCACCTGACCGGGTTCCGGGCCGCGCTCACCAACGCCCTCAACCGCTACGCGCGCAAGGCCGCCATCCTCAAAGAGCAGGACCCCAACCTGACCGGCGACGACGTCCGCGAGGGCCTCACCGCCGTCATCAGCGTCAAGCTGCTGGAGCCCCAGTTCGAGGGGCAGACCAAGACCAAGCTCGGCAACGCGGAGGTCCAGGGGCACGTCTCCTCCGCCCTCGCGGACGGCCTCGCCCAGTACCTGGACGAGAACCCCGGCGAGGGGCGCCGCGTGATCGAGAAGTGCCTCACCGCGGCGCGCGCCCGGGAGGCCGCGCGGCGGGCCCGCGACCTCGTCCAGCGCAAGAGCCTGCTCGAGAGCACGACCCTGCCCGGCAAGCTCGCCGACTGCTCCGAGCGGGACCCCGCGCTCTGCGAGCTCTACATCGTGGAGGGGGACTCGGCCGGGGGTTCGGCCAAGCAAGGCCGGGACCGGCGCTTCCAGGCCATCCTGCCCCTGCGCGGCAAGATCCTCAACGTCGAGAAGGCGCGCATCGACAAGGTCCTAACCTCGGAGGAGATCCGCAACCTCATCACGGCCATGGGCACGGGCATCGGCGACAAGTTCGAGATCGAAAAGATCCGCTACCACCGCATCATCACCATGACGGACGCCGACGTCGACGGCAGCCACATCCGCACGCTCCTCCTGACCTTCTTCTTCCGTTACTTCCCGGAAGTCATAGATCGCGGGTACCTCTACATGGCGCAGCCGCCGCTCTACCGGCTGACCAAGGGCAAGCAGGTCGCTTACGTCTACAACGAGGCGGAGAAGGAGCGCGAGACAAGGCGGCTGGGCGGCAAGGTGGAGCCGCAGCGCTTCAAGGGCCTGGGCGAGATGAACCCCGAGCAGCTGTGGGACACGACCATGAACCCCGCCAACCGCGTCCTGCTCAAGGTCACCGTGGAGGACGTGGCCGCCGTGGCCGACACCTTCGAGAAGCTGATGGGGCCCGACGTCGAGCCGCGCAAGAAGTTCATCCAGGCGCACGCCAAGAGCGTGCGCAACCTGGATATCTGAGGTGGCACCGTCCGCGGCCGCGCCCGGCCGCGCCTGACCGGGGGGCCTTGGCGGTCCGCATCGCGGTCGACGCCATGGGGGGCGACCACGCCCCCCACGAGATCGTGCGCGGAGCGGCGCTGGCCGCCCAGGAGCTGGGCGCCGAGGTCCAGGTGGTGGGCCGCCCGGAAGCCGTCCAGCCCGCGCTGGGCGAGGCCTCCCGCCTCCGGTTCGTGCCCGCCACGGAGGTCGTGGGCATGGACGAGCACGCCGTCGAGGCCGTGCGCGGGAAGCGTGACTCCTCCATGAGCGTGGCCGCCCGGCTCGTGCGGGAGGGGCGCGCGGACGGCTGGGTCTCGGCCGGCAACTCGGGCGCCATATTGGCCACGGCCCTCTTCGTGCAGGGCCGCATCCAGGGCGTCGACAGGCCCGCCATCGGCTCCGTGGTGCCGACCCGGACGGGCCTCGCGTACTTCCTGGACGTGGGCGCCAACGTCGACTGCAAGCCCCAGTACCTGGAGCAGTTCGCGCGCATGGGGGTGGTCTACGCGCGGGAGATGATGGGCAAGCCCGAGCCCAGCGTCGGCCTTCTGAGCAACGGCGAGGAGGCGGGCAAGGGCGACGCCCTCGTACGCGAGGCCTACGGGCGCCTTCAGCGCTCAGGCCTCGACTTCGTGGGCAACGTTGAGGGCAAGGACGTCTTCGCGGGGCGGGCCGACGTGGTCGTCGCCGACGGCTTCGTGGGCAACGTCGCCGTCAAGATGGCCGAGGCGACCGCGGAGTTCCTCCTCCGCACGCTCCGCGACGACCTCATGGGCTCGGTCCCCGGCCGCCTGGGCGGCCTTCTGGTGAGGCCCGCGGTGAGGCGTCTGCGGGCGCGCATAGACTGGCGGGAGTTCGGCGGCGGGCCCCTCCTGGGCGTCGACGGCGTGGCCGTGGTCGCCCACGGGCGGTCGGACGCGCGCGCGATCCGCAACGCGATCCGGGTCGCCGCCGACTGCGTGGAGAGGGGGCTGGTGGGCAAGCTGAGAGAGGCGGTGGGCAGGTGACGGGCAACGGAAGGCACCGGGTGGTGGTGACGGGCATGGGCACCATCAACCCCCTGGGGGCCACCCTCGACGACTTCTGGGACGGCCTCGTGGAGGGCCGCAGCACCGGCCGCACCATCGAGCGCTTCCCCACCGACCGCATCAACACCAAGTTCGCCTGCATGGTCGACGGCTTCGATCCGGCCCGGTTCATGGACCGCAAAGTGGTGGCGCGGACGGCGCGCTTCACGCAGCTCGCCCTGGCCGCGTCCGGTATCGCCATCGCCGACGCCGGCATCGTCCTCGACCGCGAGGACCGCTTCCGGGTCGGGATCGAGATGGGTACCGGCATCGGCGGCTTCGCGGAGACGGCGGCGGCGGCCGCGGGCTTTGCGGGAGGCGCCCGCATAAGCCCCTTCTTCGCGCCCATGGTCATACCCAACATGGCCGCCGGTCAGGTCGCCATGAGCTTCGGGCTGAAGGGGCCCAACGCGACCATCGCGACCGCCTGCGCGGCCTCCACGCACAGCCTGGGGACGGCCATGCGGATCATCGAGCGGGGCGACGCCGACATCATGCTGGCGGGGGGCGCCGAGGCCAGCCTGAGCCCCTTCGGGATCGCCGCCTTCAACGCCATCCGAGCGCTGAGCACCCGGAACGACGACCCCGCCCGGGCCAGCCGCCCGTTCGACCGCGACCGCGACGGCTTCGTGCCTGGCGAGGGTGCCGGCACGCTGGTGCTGGAGAGCCTCGAGCACGCCCGCGCCCGCGGCGTCCGCGTCTACGGCGAGGTGGCCGGCTTCAGCGTCACCGATGACGCCTTCCACCAGGTCGCGCCCGACGAGACGGGGGCGGCCCCCGCCCGCTGCATCACCAACGCCCTCGCGGACGCCCACGTCAGGCCCGAGGAGGTCGACTACGTGAACGCGCACGGGACCTCGACGCCGCTCAACGACGCCTCCGAGACCAGGGCCATCAAGATGGCCCTCGGCAAGCACGCCTACAAGGTCGCCGTCAGCAGCACCAAGTCCATGGTCGGGCACCTCCTGGGGGCGGCGGGCGCGGTCGAGGCGATCGCGACCCTGCTCATGATCAACCGCGGACGCGTGCACCCCACCATCAACTTGGAGCACCCCGACCCCGCCTGCGACCTCGACTACGTGCCCAACGCGGCGCGGCGGCTGGACGTGCGCGTGGCCATTTCCAACGGCTTCGGCTTCGGAGGCCAGAACGCGGTCGTGGTGCTGAAGCGCTTCGAGGAACAAGACCGGTGACGGAGAAGGGCTGAAAGGCATGTCAGAAGAGCAGAACGTGGGGACGATCCTGCCGAAGAGCCTCCAGGAGGAGATGCAGACCTCCTACATGGAGTACGCCATGTCGGTCATCATCAGCCGCGCACTTCCGGACGTGCGCGACGGGCTGAAGCCGGTCCACCGCCGGATCCTCTTCGCCATGAACGAGATGGGGGCGACGGCGGGCGCCCGCTACAAGAAGTGCGCTTCCTACGTGGGGGAGGTCCTGAAGGACTTCCACCCGCACGGCGACGCAGCCGTCTACGACGCCCTGGTGCGCATGGCGCAGCCCTTCTCGCTGCGCTACCCGCTGGTGGACGGCCAGGGCAACTTCGGCAGCATCGACGGCGACGCCGCCGCGGCCATGCGGTACACGGAGGCGCGCATGTCGGCCATCGCCGCGGAGGTGCTGGCCGACATCGACAAGGACACCGTCGACCTCGTCGAGAACTACAACGGGGAGCGCCAGGAGCCCGTCGTCCTGCCCGCGCGCATCCCCAACCTGCTCATCAACGGCGCCGCCGGCATCGCCGTCGGCATGACCACCAACATCCCGCCCCACAACCTCCGCGAGGTGGCGGCCGGGGTCAGCTTCCTGATCGACAACCCCGATGCCACCTCGGAGGACCTGATGGGCTTCATCAAGGGCCCCGACTTCCCGACCGGCGGCACCATCATGGGCGTCTCGGGGATCAAGGCCGCCTACTCGACGGGGCACGGCCGCATCGTGGTGCGCGCCCGCCACCGGCTGGAGGAGGCGGCCAACGGCCGCGAGCGCATCATCATCGAGGAGTTGCCCTACGCGGTCAACAAGGCCAACCTGGTGGCCAAGATCGCGGAGCTGGTGGCGGAGCGCAGGCTGGAGGGTATCGCCGACCTCAACGACGAGTCCGACCGGCACGGCATGCGCATCGTGATCGAGCTCAAGCGCGAGGCGCGGCCCTACACCGTCCTCAACAACCTCTACAAGCACACCCAGCTGCAGCAGACGTTCGGGGCCATCATGCTGGCGCTGGTCGACGGGCGGCCCCTCGTGCTCGGCCTCAAGCAGATGGTCAAGCACTTCATCGACCACCGCCGCGACGTCATCCTGCGCCGCACCCGCTTCGACTTGGCCCGGGCCCAGGATCGGGCCCACATCCTCGAGGGCCTCAAGATCTGCCTCGACCACCTGGACGAGGTCATCCGGACCATCCGCGCCTCGCGCGACCCCGAGGAGGCCTCCAACCAGCTGCAGTCCAGGTTCGGGCTGACCGAGCGCCAGGCCAAGGCCGTGCTGGACATGCGCCTGCAGCGCCTCACCCAGCTGGAGCGGGGCAAGATCGAGCAGGAGTACGAGGAGGTGATCAAGGTGATCGCCTACCTCGAGAGCATCCTCGCCAGCGAGCAGAAGGTGATGATGCTGATCAAAGAGGAGATGGCGGAGGTCTCCCGCAAGTACGGCGACGACCGCCGCACGGAGATCTCCCTCATGGAGGCGACCGAGCTCAGCGCCGAGGACCTCATCCCCAAGGAGGAGGTCGTGGTCACGCTGACGCACCGCGGGTACGCCAAGCGACAGCCCTCGCGCACCTTCCGGGTCCAGCGCCGCGGCGGGGTCGGCCTCAAGGGGGCGCGGCCCACGGCCGGCCAGGACGCGCCCACGGGCACGCGCGAGGACGACTACGCGCAGCACCTGCTGATCACCCACACGCACGCCTCCATGCTCTTCTTCACCCAGAGCGGACGCGTCTTCCAGCTGCGCGTGCACGAGGTGCCCGAGCGCGAGCGCCAGGCCAAGGGGCTACCCATCAACAACCTCATCGACACCGCCCAGGGCGAGCGCATAACGGCGGTCTTCGTGCGTCCCGAGGCGGACGATGGCGCCCGCTACATGGTCATGGGGACCCGGCGCGGGGTGGTCAAGAAGACGGCCATGAAGGAGTACGCCAACGTGCGCCGCAACGGCCTCATCGCCATCAACCTCCAGGAGGGGGACGAGCTGGAGTACGTGGAGCCCACCGGCGGCCAGGACGACATCATCATCTGCACGGAGCTGGGCAAGGCGGTCCGCTTCTCGGAGCAGGAGGTGCGGGCCATGGGCCGCGACACCATGGGGGTGAGGGGCATGCGCCTGGGCCGCGACGACCTGGTGGCGGGGATGGCGGTGGCGAGGCCGGGCGCGGACCTGCTCGTGGTCTCAGAGCGCGGCTACGGCAAGCGCACGCCCATCGAGGAGTACCCCGTGCACCATCGGGGCGGCCAGGGCGTGTTCACGATGCGCATCACGGAGAGGATCGGCCGGCTGGCGACGCTGCGCGTGACCGAGGATCCCGAGGAGGAGGTCCTCCTCATCACGGCCAACGGGATGGTCATGCGGACGGCCGTGGGCGCCATCTCCCGGCTTGGCCGTCAGACGCAGGGCGTCATCGTGATGAGGGTCCCGCCGCAGGACAAGATGGTCGGCCTCGCCCCCGTGGGCGCCTCCGACGAGGAGTGACGTGGGCGCCCTCGGGCGGGCGGGGCTCTGGATGCTGGCCGCCGGCGCCGCCCTGGCCCTCTTGGAGGTAGCGCTCCTTCTGCCTCGCGCGCTGAGGCTCAGGCGCCGGGCCCGGGAGCTGGCCCTCCTCCTGCGGTCGGAGGCGGAGTGGCTGCGGGCCTGGTCGGACCGGGAGTCGGCGCTCAAGGGGCAGGCGCGCGCGCATGCTGCTCCGCTACGGGGCCTGGTCCGCGTCCTCCGCCACCCCCTGGCCGGTCCCCTGCTGGGCTACGCGTGGAGGCGTGGTCGTGGCCTCCTCTGAGCCGCCCGCCGGGTCGCGGGTCGACGTCTCCGGCCGCCCCGGGGAGAGCGCCGCGGACGCCACCGCCCGGGCTGTCGACGAAGCCATCTTGAGGGAGCGGACCCGCATCGCCCGCGAACTGCACGACGGCCTCGCGGCCGACCTCGCCTCGGCCGTGGCCATGTTCAAGCTCTACCTCGAGACGCCTTCGGAGGCCCCGGGGCGCGAGGAGACGCTGCGCAGGGTCTTCGAGACCGTCGAGACCACCCTCGCCTCCGCCCGCGAGATCCTCCAGGCCCTCCGGCCCAAACGCCTCGGCGAGCGCGGCCTCATCGCCGGGCTGCGCGCCATGGCGGAGGAGTACGAGCGCCTGCACCGGATCCGCATCGAACTCTGGACCAGCGGCGACGAGGCGGACCTGACGCGCAGCCAGCGCGAGGTCGTCTTCCACGTCGTGCGCGAGGCCCTCACCAACGTGCGCAGGCACTCGGGGGCGGCCGTCTGCCGCGTCCGGCTCGCGTTCGCCGCCAAGCCCTTTCTGGTCGAGGTCACCGACGAGGGCCGAGGCTTCGACGCGGCCGCCGCGGGCGGCTACGGCCTGATCGGGATGCGAGAGCGGGCGGCCGGCATCGGGGGGCGTCTCGAGGTGGTGAGCACGCCGGACCGGGGCACCACGGTCTTCCTCTTCGGGCCAGAGGCGCCGGGCGCGTTCTGACCCTCACCGGGCCCGGGCGGGAGCGAGCGCGGCGGCCGGGAGCGCCTCCAAGATCTCTCTCCTGGACCGCACCGCGAGCTTTTTCATGACGCTGCCGGCCAGGTCCTGAGCCACCGCCGGCCCGACCCGGAGGGCGCTTGCCAGCTCGGGCAAAGAAGCGCCCTCGCTCAGGAGCAGGGCGATCTCCAGCTCCCGGCCCCGGAGCCGCGAGCCGGCCGCCCAGACCCAGGCCTCCAGCGAGCCTGCGACCCGGGCCACGTGCTCGATCTCGTCTGCCGTGTACCAGTGGGAGTCGCGGCAGCCCAGCGTGATGAGTCCGACAGGCCTCGCGCAGCGCGCCCCCACGGGGACGTGGAGGGTAGCCGGCCAGGCCGCCTCCCAGCCCTCGCGGAGATCCGCCCCCCCGGCCTCGCCGACCGCCGTCAGGGCCAGGGGCCGGCGCTCGAAGAGGCAGCGCCGGGCCGCGAAGCTGAGCGGCCTCCCCCGCGCCCCTTGAGGACGCCCGCCGGAATCGGCCAGGGTCCGCGCCAGGCCGTTCTCGACGACGGCCAGCGACCAGCGGTCTTGGCGCACCGGCTCCAGCGCCGCCGCCAGCCGCCGGGCCACCTCCTCGCGGCCGGCGAAGGCTCTCCTCACGGGCTCAAGCTACGTGCGGTGGCAAGGCCGAGTCCTCACCCAGGGTTCAGAACATGTTCAGTAAATGATGAATTGACGGTCTATTCGCGGCTGGAAGATGCTACGTTGCGGCGGCGGTGGACGGTGGGGAGAGGCTCCTCCTCGTGGAAGACGACGTGGGCGCCGCCGAGGCGATGGCGGCGGTCCTTGGCCGGGCCGGCTACCGCGTCGAGGTCGCCCTTTCGGGCGGCGCCGCCCTCGGAGCCGTGAGGGCGCGGGCCCCCGACGCCATGCTGCTGGACTACGAGCTGCCGGACATGGACGCGCCCGAGCTGCTCGACGAGCTGCGGGCGGGCGGCCCGCGCCTGCCCTTCCCCGTCATCGTGCTGACGGGGGCCAGGCTGGGCGCCGCCGACCAGGTCCTGAGCCTGGACCGAGGAGCCTTCGACTACGTCGTCAAGGGGACGGACCGGCAGGTCGTCCTGGCCAGGCTGCGGGTCGCGTTGCGCGAGCGGCGGGGCGGCTTCGCGGTCGACGC
>JBOHUY010000133.1:0-6497 GCA_050735015.1 Candidatus Dormibacterales bacterium
CCTCCCGACCAGGTCGTCGTCTGAGGGCAGCACGCCCAGATTGGTCACCAACTTGCAGAGCGCTTCCCCGAGGCGGCCGCCCTGCCTATCCGTACCCTTCAGCACGACCCGCTCACGATCCCGACCGTGCCCAAGGTCAGGGGCCGCAAGCGCACCTGGCGCCAACCCGCAGCCTCGGCCAGCCCCCTCAACTCCTCGAGCGTGCGGTAGCTGTCCACGGTGTCGCTCAAGTAGCGGTAGGCGAGCCGGTCGCCTCCCACGAGCCAGCCCAGCAGCGGCAGGACGCGCCGGAGGTAGGCGCGATAGACTCGGCCGCTGGGCCCGGGCCCCGGGCGCACGAACTCCAGGATCACGAGCCGGCCCCCCTCCCGCGTCACTCTGCGCATCTCGGCCAGACCCAGCCCGGGATCGGCCAGGTTGCGAAGCCCGAAGGCGATGGTGACGGCGTCGAAGGAGGAGGCCCGGAAGGGGAGCCGGAGTGCGTCACTCCGCACCAGCCGGCGCGACGGCCGCTCCTGGCGCGCCACCGCCAGCATGCCGGCACTGAAGTCGAGCCCGACTACGAGGCCGGTGCCGGCCAGGCGCTCCAGCTCCCGGACCAGGCGGCCCGACCCGCAGGCCACGTCCAAGGCCCGGCCGCCGGGGCCGAGCCCGCACTCACGGGCGGCGGCGCGGCGCCACCTCCTGTCGCTGCCTCCGGAGAGGATGGTGTTGAGGAGGTCGTATCGCCCCGAGATGCGGTCGAACATGGCCCGGACCTGGGCCGGGTCGCGTTCGCCCACCCGACCCTCAGAGCGCGCGCGGGACCGTCGCGGCCCGGGGCGGCCTCAAGGCAGGCGCCACAGAGAGCTGATGCCCTGGCCGACCCCTATGCACATGGTGGCCAGGCCCAGCTCCTGCTGGCGGCGCCCCATCTCGTGCACGAGGGTGGTTATGAGGCGGGCCCCGCTGCAGCCGAGCGGGTGCCCGAGGGCGATGGCGCCACCGTTGACGTTGACGCGGCCCGCCTCCAGCCCCAGCTCGCGGGTGCAGGCCACGGCCTGGGCTGCGAAGGCCTCGTTGAGCTCCACCAGTCCGACCTCGGAGGGGGCGACCCCAGCGCAGGCCAGCAGCTTTCTCGTGGCCGGCACCGGGCCCATGCCCATGTGGTCGGGGTGGACGCCCGCGGCGGCGCCCCCCTGGAAGCGGGCCAGGGGCCGAAGGCCCCTCCGGCGAGCCTCGGTGGCGGACATCAGGACCAGCGCGGCGGCGCCGTCGTTGAGCGGGGAGGAGTTCCCGGCGGTCACCGTGCCCCCCTCTCGGAATGCGGCCCGGAGCGCCCCCAACGCCTCCATCGAGGTGTCGCGGCGCGGCCCCTCGTCGGCCGTTACGGTGACGGCGGCGCCATCGCGCCCGGTGAGCCGGACGGGCACCACCTCCTCCTGGAAGCGGCCGGCGTCCTGCGCCGCCACCGCCCTTCGATGGCTCTCGAGGGCGAAGGCGTCCTGATCGGCCCGCGTCACCGAGTAGGCCTCGGCCACGTTCTCGGCCGTCTCCCCCATGGCGGCGGTCCCGTAGAGGGCCTGCATTCGGGGGTTGACCAGGCGCCAGCCGAGGGCGGTGTCGTAGAGCGTCTGGGCGCCCCGGGGCCGGCTTCCCTCCGGCTTGGCCATGACCCATGGCGAGCGGCTCATGCTCTCCACCCCGCCCGCCACCAGGACCCGCGCCCCGCCGGCCTGGATCTGCATGGCGGCGGTGACGGCGGCCTGCATGCCCGACCCGCAGAGCCGGTTGACGGTCTGCCCGGGGACCTCGACCGGGAAGCCCGCCAGCAGGAGCGCCATGCGGGCGACGTTGCGGTTGTCCTCTCCGGCCTGGTTGGCGCACCCGAAGACGACATCCTCGACGTCGGCCGGCTCCACGCCCGCGCGGCGGGCGGCCTCTGCGATCACGATCGCGCCCAGGTCGTCGGGGCGCACGTCCTTCAGCTGTCCTCCGTAGCGGCCCATGGGCGTGCGCACGGCCGAGACGACGACCGCCTCCTGGAGCTCAGCCATGGGCGCCGGAGCCGAACCGGGCCGGCCGCTTCGCGAGGAAGGCCTCGACGCCCTCTTTGAAGTCGGCCCCAGCCGCCATCACCTCCTGGAGGTAGGACTCGAACTCCATGGCCTCCTCCAGGTCGACCTCCGCCGCGTGCCGCACGGCCCGCCTGGTGGCGGCGAGGGCGGCCCGGGGCCCCTCCGCCAGCCGCCCGGCCAGCTCCCCCGCGGCCTGCTCCAGCTCCTCGGGCGGCACCACCCGGCTCAGAAGGCCGGCCCCGAACGCCTCGGCCGCCTCCAGGGGGCGCCCGGTCAGGAACATCTCCATGGCCCGCCCGGCGCCCACCATGCGGGGCAGGAGCCAAGTCGCGCCTCCGTCGGGGACGAGCGCCAGGCCGGCGAAGGCCTCGACGAAGGCGGCCGCGGGCGTCCCGATCCTGATGTCGCACGCGAGCGCGAGGCTGGCTCCGATCCCCGCGGCGACGCCGTTGAGAGCCGCCACGACCGGCTTGGGCATCGTCCTCAGCCTGGTCACGATGGGCGCGTACTCACCCCTGAGGGTGCGCCCGACCACCTCCGAGACGCCCTCGCCGTCCCCCCCGGCCAGCTCCTGGGCGAGCTCGGCCACGTCCTGGCCGGCGCAGAAGGCGCGGCCCTCGCCGGTCAGCACGAGGCAGCCCACCGCCTCGTCGCGCTCGAGGTTCCTGAGCGCCTCCGAGAGCTGCCCTCTCATGACCGCCGTGACCGCGTTCATGCGCGCGGGCCGGTTGAGCCTGACCCAGGCCACGGCGCCACGCACGTCGACCAGGACCTCGGGCGCAGGGCCCGCTCCGGGCGCCTCCGGGGACAGCGTCGTCATCGACCCTTGAACTCACCCCGCCGCTTCTCCAGGAAGGCGTGCATGCCCTCCTTCTGATCCTCTGTCGCGAAGAGGAAGTAGAAGCTCTTGCGCTCCTGGGCCAGGCCTTCGCCGAGCGGGGTCTCGAGGGCACGGTTGACCGACTCCTTGGCCATCCGCACGGCCAGTGGCGGCTTGGCCGCGATCTCGCGGGCGATGCGCCGGGCCACCTCCACGGTCATCTCGGCGGGCACCACCTTGTTGACCAGCCCCAACTCGTGGGCGCGCCGGGCGCCCAGGGGGCCGCCCGTGAGCAGGGCCTCCATGGCCACGTACTTGCCGGCCGTGCGTGGCCAGCGCTGGGTGCCCCCCGCGCCCGGGATGATGCCCAGGTTGACCTCCGGCTGGCCGAAGCGCGCGCTGTCCCCGGCGATCACGATGTCGCACATGAGGGCGAGCTCGCAGCCGCCCCCCAGCGCGTAGCCGTTGACGGCGGCGACGAGGGGCTTGGTGAACGCGGTCAGCCCGCTCCAGCGCCCCGTCTGGTCGCGCAGGAGCTGGTCGACGGGGCCCCGGTCGGCCATGTCGGCGATGTCCGCCCCGGCCGCGAAGACGCGCGCCCCCCCGGTCAGGACGACCGCCCGCACGCCGGCGTCGGCGTCGAGGTCGGCCAGGGCCGAGGTGAGCTCGCCGATCAGCTCCGGGCTGAGCGCGTTGAGCACGCGAGGACGGTTGAGCGTGACCACCGCCAGCGGCGGCTCCACCTCCACGAGGAGGTGCTGGTAGGGCATACGCGTATCATCCCGAATGTGGCGAGGGTGCTGCTCGACTCGTTCGGGCGGGTCGCCGACGACCTCAGGATCTCGGTCACCGACAGGTGCAACTTCCGTTGTGTCTACTGCATGCCCGCCGAGGGCCTCAAGTGGCTGGCCCGCGACGACATCCTCCGCTTCGAGGAGATCCACAGGCTGGCCCGCCTCTTCGTGCAGAGGTACGGAGTGCGCACGATCAGGATCACGGGCGGCGAGCCCCTGGTCAGGGTGAGGGTCGAGGAGCTGGTGGCCATGATCTCGAGCCTCGACCCCGGCCTCGACATCACCATGACCACCAACGGCGTGCTGCTCCGGCAGAAGGCCCGCCTGCTGAAGGAGGCTGGCCTCAAGCGGGTCAACGTCTCCCTCGACACGCTCAACATCGACCGCTTCCGGGACATCGCGCGCCGCGACGCCTTCGACCGCGTCCTGGACGGGCTGGCGGCCGCGGAGGAGGCGGGCCTCAAGCCCATCAAGCTCAACGTGGTGGTCATGAAGGGCAGCAACGACGACGAGGTCCTGGACTTCGCCCGCCTGGCCCGCCAGCACGCCTACGAGGTGCGCTTCATCGAGTTCATGCCGCTGGACGGGGACGGGATCTGGAAGAACGACCTCGTCGTCCCCAGCCGCGCCCTGCGAGAGCGCATCGAGGACCTCTTCCCGCTCGTCCCCGCGCTCGAGGACCGGCCCGCGCCCTCGACCCGGTTCAAGTTCGCCGACGGCGTCCCCGGCGGCGTCGGCTTCATCTCCTCGGTCAGCCAGGCCTTCTGCAGCTCCTGCAACCGGGTCCGGCTGACCGCCGAGGGGGGCCTTCGGACCTGCCTTTTCTCCATCGAGGAGACCCCGCTCCGCGACCTCCTCCGCTCGGGCGCCTCCGACGACCGCGTCTGCGCCGTCATCGAGGAGGCGATCTGGAAGAAGGAGGAGGGTCACCTCATCAACCAGGAGGGCTTCGTCAGGCCCCCCAAGTCGATGAGCCAGATCGGGGGCTGACGCTCAGAGGGGCCGGATCCCCCAGCTGAGGGCCCGCTCCTCCCCTGGCGCCAGGACGGCCAGGCCCTCGCCGCTGGCGAGCGCGTCCGGCGGGCACGTCATGGGCTCCACGGCCAGCCCCCGGCGGCGCCGCGCGGGCGCCAGCGTGTCGCCGCTGAAGACCATGACGTAGCCGTAGGCAGCGTCCATCCAGACGACCGCGCCGGTCCCGTCCGGCCGTGAGACCCGGACGTGGCAGACACCCCCGGCGTCGCGCTCGAGGCCGGTGAAGCAGTCGTCCAGCCGGAGGGGGCCCAGGACCCGGGGGGTGAGGAAGTCGTAGGGGCCACCCGCGACCTCGAGGCGGCGGCCGGTGGGGAGCCCGCGTGCATCCGCCTCCAGCCGGAGCCCGGCCGGGAGCTCGAGCGAGAGAGCGTCGACCCGGCCCGGGCCCGCCGAGACGTAGGGGTGCTGGCCGGCGCCCAGTGGCAGCGCCCCCGGCCCGCGGTTGGCCGCCCGCGTCCTGACCTCGAGCCCGTCCGCCTCCAGCCCGTACCGGACCTCGAGCGCGAGCTGGAAGGGATACCCGGGCCCCGGCCCCAGGGTGAGCCCGAGAGTGATCCGGGAGGCCTCCTGCTCCAGGCGCCGCCAGGGCAGGCGGCGCACGAGGCCGTGGATGGCGCAGCCGGTGGCGGGGTCGTCCTGGGGGACCTCGTGGGTGACCCCCTCGAACGTATAGCGGCCCCCGTCGAGGCGGTTCGGCCAGGGGATGAGGACCTGCCCCCGGGCGCCGGAGGCGGGCGCGTCCGCCCGGTACCCGTCGAGGACCGCGCGCCCGCCCGCCACGTAGGTGCGGATGCCCCCGCCCACCTCCACGACGACCGCGCGCTGGCGGCCCCGGCACAGCTCGAACTGCTTGCCCGTGGGCCGGGCGGGCTCGGCCCCCATGGCGCCATTGTCCTCGAACCGCGCACCGTTTCGAGGCTCTCGGGCAAGGGGCCCCGGCCCCCGACATAGACTGTCCAAGTGCTGAACGCCGAGGAGGGGCGCCGCCCCTGGACGGTCTCCGAGCTCGCCCAGCAGATCCGCCAGGAGCTGCGGCCGCTCGCCAACGTCATCGTCAAGGGCGAGGTCAGCGGGATCCGGCAGAGCGGGCGCGGCCACCTCGGGTTCACGGTCAAGGACGAGGCCTCCCTCATCGAGGCCATGATCTGGGCCGACACCGCCCGCCGGCTCCCGCTCCTGCCCGAGGACGGACAGGAGTTCATCTTCCAGGGCCGCGTCGACTTCTGGCCCCAGGGGGGCAGGCTCCGCCTCATCGTCGAGCGGCTCGAGTTCGACGACGTCGGGCGCCTGCGGGCGCGCCTGGAGCGGCTCAAGCAGCAGCTCGAGGCGGAGGGCGCGTTCGAGGCCGCCCGCAAGCGGCCCATCCCCTTCCTGCCCCGGCGGGTCGCTCTCGTCACCTCGCCCACCGGGGCCGTCATCCACGACCTCCAGGAGACCATCCTCGACCGCTATCCCACCATGGCCGTGGCCGTCTACCCGGCCCAGGTCCAGGGCACGGCCTCGCCCGCCAGCGTGGTCGCCGCGCTGCGTCGCTGCAACCACGACGCCGACTGCGGCGTGGTCGTCATCGCCCGCGGCGGAGGCAGCTTCGAGGAGCTATACGCCTTCAACACAGAGGCGGTGGCGAGGGCCATCCTGGCCTCCCAGGTCCCCGTCGTGACCGCCCTCGGCCACACCTCGGACCGCACCCTGGCCGACATGGTGGCGGACGCCGAGTGCCGGACGCCGACCGAGGCCGGCGCCCGCGTCGTGCCCCGCCACGCCGACCTCAAGGCGCAGATGGCCCAGCGG
>JBOHUY010000134.1:0-10381 GCA_050735015.1 Candidatus Dormibacterales bacterium
CACGAGAGGGGCCGGGCTTGGCGGCGTGGCGATCCATGACGAGGGCCACGCCGCGGCGACAGCGTGGATCAGTGCTCGAGGAGTTCGTCCACTGTGACTGCTCATGCCGACCCCGATCTGGCGCGCCGGCAGGTGGCCGTTGCGGTGACCGCGGAACTCGGCCGATCGCTCGTAGCGGAGCCGGCCCAGAAACTCTTCGACCTCCTGCTCCAGGGCGACCTGGAGCGCCTTCTGGGCGCCCTCCCGGACCAGCCTCTCGAGGTAGTCGTCGGGGGCCGGCACCGGTGCCGTCGGGGGCAGACCCTGATACTCTGGCGACACCGCGTAGTCCTCCAGCTCCGGCTCGTTCCCGCGAGCCATCGATTGCTAGCTGCTGGGAGGCTACGCCGTCCTGCTACCCCCGCCCATCGACCGCCTCACGGGCGTTTCCCACAACTTTCGGACCAGGCTCCTGCCGTACGTCGTCGCGCCACGTTGGATGTCCATGGCCCGCAGAGGTCTCGGACTCCACCGCGGAACCGGCTGCGCGAGCACCATGCCTGCTGGGAGCGGAGCCCGCACACTCAGTCGTCAGTCGGCGAGGACGTGCCGGAAGAGGTCTTCGGGGCCCGGGTCCGGCTGTCCCTCGGCCCAGTCGGCCGCCTCGGCCGCCTCAGCGTCGCACTCCGAGCGCACGCGCCGGGCCTCCTCCCCGCTCAGCCACCCGCGCGCCATCAGCCAGTCCTCGAACCTTAAGAGGGGATCGTGGCCGGCCGCATCCTCGATCTCCTCGGGGGCCCGGTAGCGGGACTGGTTGTCCTCGCTGGTGTGGGAGTTGATGCGCCAGATGCGGGCCTCGACGAGGGTGGGGCCGTTGCCCCCCCTCGCCCTCTCGACCGCCTCCCGGGCGACGGCGTGAACGGCGGGCACGTCGGTCCCGTCCACGCTTACCCCGGCCATGCCGTATCCGGCCGCGCGCTCCGCCAGGCGGGGGTTGCCGGCCTGGCGGTCGAGGGGCACGGAGATGGCGTAGCGGTTGTTCTCGCAGACGAAGACGACGGGCAGCCGGTGGACGCCCGCGAAGTTGAGCCCCTCGTGGAAGTCGCCCTCGCTCGTGGCGCCGTCTCCGAAGGTGCAGAGTGTGACCGCGCCCGTGCCCGTGAGCCGGGCCGCGTAGGCGATCCCCGCCGCCTTGGGGATCCAGCTCCCCACCACCTGCGAGACGCTGGCGATGCGGAGCCTGCGGTAGCCGAAGCAGCCGCCCGGGATGTTGCGGCCGCCCGTGAGGGGGTCGGCGGCCTTGGCGAAGACGGCCAGCATCCACTCCCGCGCCGTCAGCCCGCGCGTCACCGCGCTGCCGTGCCCGCGGTAGTGGGGGACCAGCCAGTCCTTCTCCCCGAGGGCGGCCGCGCAGGCGACCTGGACGCCCTCGTGCCCTCGGTTGGAGCCCACGAAGGGGGCGCGGCCCTGCTTGACCAGGATGTGCATGCGGTCGTCCAGCGCCTTGCTGAGGCACATCCACCTGTGCATGCGCACGTACTCCTCGCGGGTCCCGGCCGCGGGCGCCTGGGTGGTCGCCATTCAGGACGCCGGGCTCGCCCCGGCCAGGGCCCGGGCCAGCTCCACGACCTCCTCGCGGCTGATGCCGAGACCGGCCAGGTGGGCGTAGTAGGCCTCCTGGAAGCTCGAGTGGTCGGCGGCCAGCGCGCGTTCCTGCCGGAGCCGCTTGACCTCCTCCAGGACGCGCCCGACCAGCTCCGGCTCGGGCGCCAGGCCGGCGCCGCGGAGGGCCTCTTCGACCACCACCGCGCCCGAGTGCTTGCCGTACACGTAGCGGACCTCGCCGCCCAAATCGCGGGGGGGCATGAACTGGTAGATGGCGGGGTGGATGACCATGCCGGCCGTGTGGATGCCCGACTCGTGGCTGAACACGTTGAGACCGATGCCGGGCTCGGTGGGCCCCACCGGGATCCCGCTCATGCGCTCCACCATGCGCGCCAGCTCGCGCAGCTTCTCGTACTTGAAGCCCGGGATCTCGATCCCGAAGAGGTAGCGGAGCTGGAGCAGGACCTGGTGCATGGGTGCGTTGCCGGTGCGCTCCCCGATGCCGTTGACCGAGGTCGTGAAGACGTCGGCGCCGCTGCCGAGGGCGACGACCGTGTTCCAGGCCCCCAGCCCGAGGTCGTTGTGGAAGTGCACCACGAGAGGCGCGTCGGGCGTGCCCGCCTTGATGCGGGGTATGCGCTCGCGCACGGCGTAGGGCGAGTAGCAGCCGACCGTGTCGGGCGTGGAAGGGCGCGTGGCCCCGGCCCGCAGGCCTTCTCGGTGCATACGCACGACGTAGTCGAGGTCGGCGCGGCTGCCGTCCTCGCCTCCGAACTCGATCACCCCGGCGCCCTGCTCCCGGGCGTAGGTGATGGCGTCCACCATCATGCGCAGGTTGGCGTCCCGGTAGAACTCGACGGGCAGCTCCAGCCACTCGGAGGCGGGGATGCCCTCCCGGGCCAGCAGGGTGCGTCCGAGCTTGTACTTGACATGGAGGTCGGAGGCGGACGTGAAGATGAAGTAGCTGAGCTCGTCCCGGGCCACGCCCATCTCGTCCAGCACACGCATGGTGGCGTCGATGTCGCCCCTCGTGCACCGCATCATGCAGAGGACCTCCAGGTCCTCTCTGATCTCGCCCCGCCGCCGGCCCTCCATGACCAGCCGGAGCGTCTCCCGCTCGTCCTCGGAGACGGCCGGGAAGCCGACGTCCATGATGTGGACGCCGATGTCGGAGAGGGCCCGGGCCAGCTCGTACTTGCGGTGGGGCGGGATGGCGACGCCGGGCATCTGCTCGCCGTCGCGCAGGGTGTCGTCGTAGACCCGGATGCGCCCCGGCGGCGGGAAGCTGAGGTCGTGGGTGAAGAGCCTGGGGTCCTTGGCCAGCTCGTCGAGCGGTTCTTGGAGCTCGACGGGACCGCCGTCCACGGTCAGGCCGGGGCCCCGGTGCCGGCCGCCCGCCCTCTCTCCTCCAGGCGCCGCCGGACCCAGGGGGCGAGCCCGCCCATCCTCATCAGCTCGGTCATGAACTCCGGGAAGGGCTCGGCCCGGAACTCGTCGCCCCGCGTGAGGTCGCGCACAAGGCCCTCTTCGAGGTCGACCTCGACCTCGTCACCCTCCTCCACGGCCAGCGCCGCCTGCGGGGACTGGAGGATGGGGAAGGCCATGTTTATGGAGTTGCGGAAGAAGATGCGCGCGAAGGAGTCCGCCACCACCGCCGAGACGCCGGCCCCGCGGATGGCTACGGGCGCGATCTCTCGCGAGGAGCCGCAGCCGAAGTTGGGGCCGGCCACGAGGATGTCGCCCCCGGCCACCTCCTGGGCCCAGCTTTCGCGCCCGGGCACGCCCTCCAAGGCGTGCCGGCCCAGCTCGGCCTCGTCCAGCGAGTGGATGGCGTACTTGGCGGGGATGATCTGGTCGGTGTACACGTTGGCGCCGAACTTCCAGGCCCGGCCGCGGAGGACGGGACCCTTCATGCCCGGGCCGGCTCTTTGGCCAGCACCTCGCGCGGGTGCGTGATCTCGCCCGCCACCGCCGAGGCGGCCGCCACCACGGGGTTGGAGAGGTAGACGAGGGCCTTCGGGTGGCCCATGCGGCCGGGGAAGTTGCGGTTGGTCGTGGACAGGCAGACCTCTCCGTCTCCCAGCACGCCCTGGTGGCCGCCCAGGCAGGCGCCGCAGGTGGCCGTCGTCCAGGCCGCGCCGGCGTCCATGAAGACGCCGATGAGACCCTCCCGCTCGGCCTGGCGGGCGACCTCGGCCGAGCTGGGGGTGATGATCAGGCGCAGCCCACGGGCCACCCGCCGGCCCTTGAGGACGGCGGCCGCGCGCCGGAGGTCGGTGATCCGGGAGTTGGTGCAGGAGCCGATGAAGACCTGGTCGATCCGGGTCCCCACCACCTCCTCCAGAGGCGCCCAGTTGTCGGGCGACATGGGCTTGGCCACGGAGAGACCGACCTTCTCGGCATCGAACTCATGCACCGCCTCGTAGGCGGCGTCGGGGTCGCTCGAGACCGGCGTGTAGGGGCGCCGGGCCCGGCCCTTCAGATATTCGAGGGTGACCTCGTCGAACTCCATGATGCCGTTCTTGGCCCCCGCCTCGATGGCCATGTTGGTCATCGTGAGGCGGCCCTCCATGTCGATCTCGGAGAGGGCCTCCCCGGTGTGCTCCATGGCCTTGGAGCGGGCGCCGTCGACCCCGATGCGGCCGATCACGGTCAGGATGAGGTCCTTGGCCTCCACCCACTCCGGGAGGCGGTTGTGGTAGACGAACTTGATCGTCTCCGGAACCCGGAACCAGAGTTCTCCCAGGGAGAAGACGCAGGCGAGGTCGGTGGAGCCCACACCGGTGGCGAAGTTGTTGAGCGCGCCGTAGGTGCAGGAGTGGGAGTCCGCCCCCACCACCAGCTCGCCGGGCAGGACCAGGCCCTTCTCGGGCAGCACGGTGTGGCAGATGCCGCCCTGGCCGACCTCGAAGTAGTGCTCGATCCCCATCTCGGCCGCGAACTCGCGCGTGAGGCGCCCGAGGGCGGCGCTGGCGGCGTCCTTGGCGGGCTGGAAGTGGTCCTGGGTGATGGCCACGCGAGCCGGGTCCCAGACCCGTTCGGCGCCCATCTGCTCGCGCATGATGCGGGCCGTGGGCGGGATGGTGAGGTCGTGCCCCATGGCGAAGTCGATCCGAGCCAGGATGAGGTCGCCGGGGCGGACGCTCTCCTGCCCGCTGGCGCGGGCCAGGATCTTCTCCGACATCGTCATGCCCATGGTCTATAAGCGCCCCTTCTGGCCGGGACCGGCCCGCGTCCCGCACCGACAAAGTCTCCTCTCCGGCGTCGTGCCCGCGGGGGCGCGCGCACGATCATCATATGCCCGCCCCGCCGGACACCCGCCCGCGTGCCCCCGGCGCGAAATCAGTTCAGCTCCGGCCCGCCGCCGGCGGGGGCCAGCCGGGAGCGGAAGTCGGTGGCCATGATGTCGTCCACGAAGGCGTGGTGGTCGCCGGCGGGCAGGTCCACCGAGGACTCGTAGACGAAGGCGTAGACGCTGCCCAAGGACCAGTCCCCGTAGCCCCTGAGGGCGAGGGCCCGCCGCAGCCCGGGGTCGCCCTGGCCGCTCGCCAGGAGCGCCGTGGCCTGGAAGTAGATGGCCTTCAGCACCTCCAGCTGCATGCGGAGGTCGCGGATGCTCTCGGGGTCGCCCTCCGCCTCCACGAGCGCGTCAACTTGCCGGACGAGGTCCTGGATCTCCTTCTCGTACTCGTCCATGCCTCGAGTCTAGGTGGCGTCGGGCGGGGGCGCCCGCCGGCCGGGCGGCGAGGCGTCTCTTCTTCTTTTAGTGCCCGAGGACGGAGTGAAAGGCGATCGAGCTTGCGATCAGGATCGAGATGATGTTGATGACCTTGATCATGGGGTTGATGGCGGGGCCCGCCGTGTCCTTGTTGGGGTCGCCCACGGTGTCGCCCGTGACCGAGGCCTTGTGGGCCTCGCTGCCCTTGCCGCCCAGGTTGCCCTCCTCGATGAACTTCTTGGCGTTGTCCCAGGCGGCCCCCCCGCTGGTCATCTGGATGGCCACGAAGAGCCCCGTCACGATGGCCCCCAGGAGCATGCCGCCCAGGGCCACGGGGCCCAGGAAGAAGCCGACCAGGATGGGACCCAGGACGGGGATGACGCCGGGCAGGATCATCTCCCGCTGCGCCGCCGCCGTGACCAGGCGCACGGCCGTCCCGTACTCCGGCTTCTCGGTGCCGGCCATGATGCCGGGGTGCTCGCGGAACTGGCGCCGGACCTCTTCCACGACCAGGCCCCCGGCCCGGCCCACGGCCAGCATGGCCAGGGAGCCGAAGAGGAAGGGGAGGATGCCTCCGATGAAGAGCCCGGCGATGACATAGGGGTCGCTGAGGCTGAAGGAGAGGTGCCGGCCGGCCTTGGCCAGCTCCTGCGTGTATGAGGCGAAGAGGACGAGGGCGGCCAGCGCCGCCGACCCGATGGCGTAGCCCTTGGTGACGGCCTTGGTCGTGTTGCCGACCGCGTCCAGGGAGTCTGTGATGTTGCGGACCTCCTCCGGGAGGTCGGCCATCTCGGCGATGCCGCCGGCGTTGTCGGTGATGGGCCCGTAGCTGTCGATGGCGACCACGATGCCGGTCATGGAGAGCATGGCCACGGCCGCGATGGCGACCCCGTAGAGGCCGCCCAGCATGTAGCTGAAGATGATGCCGAGCGCGATGACCAGGACGGGCAGGCCGGTGGCCAGCATGCCGATGGCCTGGCCCGTGATGATGTTGGTGGCGTGCCCGGTCGTGGAGGCCTGGGCGATCAGCTTCACCGGGCGGTAGCGCGTCTCCGTGAAGTACTCGGTTATGGCCACGATCAGGACCGTGATGACGATCCCGATCACCCCCGCAAAGAAGAGCCGCATGGGGTCCCCGATGGCCGAGGTCGCGTACAGGTAGCCGGCGCCCGACATCCACCTGGTCAGGACGAAGAAGCCGGCCAGCGCGATGATGACGGTGACCATCAGGCCCAGGTAGAGGGCGCCCATGATCCAGCGGGGGTTCCAGATACGCACGAAGAAGGTGCCCACGATGGAGGCGATGATCGAGACGGCGCCCAGTCCCAGGGGGTAGACGATCCAGCCCGCGTGGCCGCCCCCGAAGAGCAGGAAGCCCAACAGCATGGCCGCCACCATGGTCACCGCGTAGGTTTCGAAGAGGTCGGCGGCCATGCCCGCGCAGTCGCCCACGTTGTCGCCCACGTTGTCGGCGATCACGGCCGGGTTGCGGGGGTCGTCCTCGGGGATGCCCGCCTCCACCTTCCCGACCAGGTCCGCGCCCACGTCGGCGGCCTTGGTGTAGATGCCGCCCCCCAGCCGGGCGAAGACGGAGACCAGGCTGGCGCCGAAGCCGAGGCCGACCAGGTCCTGCGGGCTCTTGAAGAGCCAGTAGCAGACCCCCACCCCGAGCAGGCCCAGCCCCACCACCATGAGCCCGGTCACGGCCCCGCCCCGGAAGGCCACCCCGAGCGCCTTGTCGAGCCCGCCCCGGGCGGCTTCGGCCGTCCTCAGGTTGGAGCGCACGGCCACGTTCATGCCGATGTAGCCGGCCCCCGCCGAGAGGCCGGCGCCGACCACGTAGAGGACGCCCGTGCGCCAGCCCAGCCAGAACCCCAGCACGATGGCGATGACGAGGCCGAGAAGGCCGATGACGGTGTACTGGCGGTTCAGGTAGGCCGAGGCCCCTTCCTGGATGGCGGCGGCGATGGCGCGCATGCGCTCGTTGCCGGGGGAGCGACCCATCACCCACGCGATCAGGCCGGCCGCGTACGCGACGGCGGCCAGGCCGGCCAGGACCACGAAGATGAGGACGCCTGTCTGCATCGGTCTTCCCTGCTCTCCTCGGCTTTCTCTTAGGTGACGCGTCGAACCGGGCTTGGGCCCGCGCCCGCGGGCTGTCTATGGTCACTGGCCACGGCGGTACCCGACGCCCGGGTGCGCCGCCGGCGCCCGCAGCCGCCGTCCCGCCGGCCGGCCCGGAGCCCCCTCAGCCCCGGAACCCTCGGCGCCGACCGATAGGGTATACGAACCGGTTCCGAACGCGGGGACGGTGAGGGGGGGCGGCCGCCACCGCCCGGGCGCGCCAGAATGGCGCCTGTGGTGACGGTGATCGCGGTCGGGGACGAGCTCGTGGGCGGCTTCACCCTCGACACCAACTCGCACTGGCTGGCTGGGCGGCTGCGCCTCCTGGGCCTCCCGGTCAAGCGCATCACGGCCGTCCGCGACCGCGAGCCCGAGATCACCGAGCAGATCACGCGGGACCTCTCCGACCCCGAGGTGACCGACGTCTTCTGCTGCGGGGGCCTCGGCCCCACCCCCGACGACCGCACGCTGGCCGCGGTCGCCGCCGCGCTCGGCCGGGGGCTGGTCGTCCTGGAAGAGGTGCGCGGCCGCATCGAGGCCCGCGCCCGCCGCCTCCACGAGGCCGGGCTGCTGGAGTCCCCCCTCGCCTCAGAGGCCAACCTCAGGATGGCGACCGTCCCCGCCCGGCCGACCCGGGTCCTGCGCAACCGGCGGGGAGCCGCCCCAGGCCTTTTCTACGAGCTCCCCCAAGGCCGCCTGTTCGTGCTCCCGGGGGTGCCCGTCGAGCTGCGCGGCATCTTCACCGACGAGCTCGAGCCCGAGCTCCTGGCCGGCCACGAGCCGGCCGTCCTCAAAGAGCTGCGCTTCGAGTTCGTGGCCGAGTCGCGCCTGGCGCCCGTCATGCGCGAGGTGGAGGCCTCCCACCCGGACGTCTCGGTGGGCTCCTACCCGGACTTCGACACCAAGGTCCTCACCATCCGCTGCCTGGGCGAGGAGAGAAGCCGCGTGGAGGAGGTGGCCGAGCTCATCCGCGCGCGCATGGCGAGCTCGGGACTGGAGGCGGCACCGGGCTAGCGGAAGGTTCCCCGAAGGGGCGGAAAGTGAATATGGCGCGCCGCGGATGCTGGCCGAGCTTCGCTTCGCCCACCGCGTGCGCTGCTCGGAAAAAGCGGGTCGCCCGTCTGATGCACTTCCTGGGATCCAGGGCATGCACCGCCGGCGTGGCAAGCGGACCACCGTGGTGCTGTCGTGGACCGGGCACTCTTCGGAATCTCCTTCCGGGCAGTTGAACCGCGCCCCGGCAGGGAAGTCCAGATGAATGTCGAGACGGTGGCGCTCGGGGTCGCTCCGGTAGGTGGTCTGGGCGCATGGTTCGGCCGCACCCCCATTGGCTGACTCGACCGGCGCTGTAACCCCGAGCTTGCTATCACATCACTGAGGCCTGTCTCCCGGCCGCTTGGCAGCGCGGAGGCCCGCGCCCTGATGGTGGGCGAGTAGCCTTATCGTTCCAATGCCCACCACGAGTCCCGCATAGGCCAAGGACACCCACGGATGATCCGATAGCAATCCGGTCTGGATAGAAGCGCCGAATGTCACCAGGTAGGCTCCAATTACCAGCGACAACGCAGAGGCCAGTCTCACCTCGGTCGGTGACACGGTGTTGCCGACGAGTGTCAACCACCTCCAGTGTTTTCGCGGCCTGCCCAGCACCATCGCAATGATGCCGTCCGCTAGCACAAGACCGCCGGTCAAAGCAAGAACCACAACCATGGTCCCCCCCATGACGTCTCCCTCCTCACGTATGAAACCAGGGTACTGAAGAATTGCAATATGGCCACCCGCCTCCAAGAAGAGCCACCCCTGCGGTTACCGCCGCACCGCGTCCTCAACTCCCGCCTCGCTCTCGCGCATAGGGCAGCGATAGGCCCGAGTCCGTCGCGGGGGGCGTCTTGGCCTTTTGGCTCACAGGTCTGAAATCGCCTTGTGCCTGACCTCGTGCTCCGATAGTTGGAGCCGGTGGGTGGGACGGCGCGCATCGCGCTTGGCGAGGATTGTCACCTCCGACGCCGCCTCCGAATGGCTTCGCCGACGGCGGCTCCTCCCGAGGGCCCCAACAGAAGGGACAGCCCGACCAGCAGGTACCAGATGGGGCCTAGCCGCCAATACCCCATAAACGCTCCAACGAGTTGGGCCGCGGTACAAAGGTGAAGGCACACAACAGACAACAGCCCACAAGCATCCACCTATGTGCCGTCCACTCCTGCCAGTTCCTCAAGCTAGTCACACCTCTTGCTGAGTGCGGAGTTGGTTCTTCGAGACTCGTCACAAAGCGATCTCCCACCGGCGTTCGTCATCGACTCACCACCCCGGAGTCCCCCATCCCCAAAATCCCCACCCGCCTTGCCAAGGGGGCGTTGGGAGCCATGATAGGTGGCGATGATCTCCGTCGTCACTATCGACGCTGGTGCACGGCGAAGACCAAGGCCCCAAGCAACCCTATTATGATGGGCGGATACGCCACGACGAGCCATAAGAACCAGCCCCCGCGGATACTGGCACCAATAGCCACCAGCAAGAGGGTGCCCAGGGCTGATTCAAGCGCCGCCATCACCCTCAATTCGAAGCGCGACTGGGTGAACCTTGTCAGGCTCGCGGCGCGGAGGTGCACTCGCTGTTTGCCCGGCACGATCGTCGTCACGCCGTCTAGCAGGAGGACGCTGCCCGCTAACGAGCAGACCAGTATCAGCACGAAGTGAGGGTTCGCAGTCAGGTGCGAAACCAGGGTGTGTTCACGTAGAGGTACGGCCAAACTTCCCCGTTGCTGCCAGCGCGCCCGCAGTTACCACGTGTAGGCGGCGCCAAACAGCGAGGAGGCCATTATCGGCGCTGGCGCACGGCGATTATCAGGCCCCCAAAAACCCCCGTCATGATGACCGGGTAGCCCGCCGCGAGCCATAGGAACCAGCCCCCGCTCACAGCGGCTCCGATCAGAACCAGGAGAAAGGTTCCAAGGGT
>JBOHUY010000135.1:0-24381 GCA_050735015.1 Candidatus Dormibacterales bacterium
ACCGCTGGGCGTACGCCCGCCACCACGCCAACGCCGCGGCCAAGGAACGACGTCCCGCGTCAGGCCAGCTCGCAGCTGCCGCCGCCGCCTGGCGGAACTACTTTGAGCTCCGCCAGGAGGCCGACCAGCTCCTCAGGCCGTACGTGCGGAGTTGAGGAAGGAGGCCAGCTCGCGCGCCCGCAAGGGTTCAGGTGAGGAGGCCAGGCGGCGTGCCACCATCCGCAGCAGGGCCGCCAGTCGAGCGTCGTCGAGCGTCACGGCCTCCGTCACGACCGCGGCCACGCCCTCCACCTCGCCCGGCTCGACGGTGCTTAGGAGCTGGGCCGCAAACCCGGGCGGCAGGATGCCAGGCTCCTCGGGCACGGTTGGCAGTCTATCGGAGCCACGCGCCGAGCTCGCCCCGACGCTTGCCGGGGATCATCTCGGCGCCCGGGGGATCTGTGGACCGCCGACAACTAGAATCCCCTCCCATGCGGCCGCAGGCGTCCGGGGAGGTCGTCTGGCGGCCCCCCCGCGAGGTCGCCAGGGTCAGCCACCTCGAACGCTTCATCGGCGGCCAAGGCCTTTCGAGCCTGGAACACCTGCACGCGAGGGCGTCCGCGGATCCCGCCTGGTTCTGGGGAGCGGCGGCCGAGGAGCTGGGGATCCGCTGGTCGAGGCCTTTCCGGACGGTGCTCGACCTTTCCGGGGGCCCCTGGGCGCCCCGGTGGTTCCCGGGGGGAGCCTTGAACATCGTCGACACGTGCCTCGGCCTCCAGCTTGACCGGGGCCGGGCGGATGAGCCCGCCCTGATCTGGGAGGGAGAGCCCGGAGAGGTCCGGCGGCTCACGTACGGAGATCTGGCCGCCGAGGTCTCGAGGCTGGCCGCCGCGCTCGCCGCACTGGGCGTGGAACCGGGGGACCACGTCGGGCTCTTCCTCCCCACCATCCCGGAGGCGGTCGTCGCCGCACTCGCCTGCGCCAGGATCTGCGCGCCCTTCGTCCCGGCCGACGCGCGGATCACGCCGGAGGCGCTCGCCTCGGCCCTCAACGACACGAAGGCGAAGGTCCTCATCTGCGCCGACGGGTTCCACCTCGGGGGCGCGGTGGTGCCCACGAAGGAGCTGGCCGACGAGGCTCTCGATAGATGCCCCTCGGTCCGCCGGGTCATCGTGCACCGGCGGGTGGTCAGGGAGATCCCCTGGCGGCACGGCCGCGACCTCGTCTGGGAGCAGTTGCTGGAGGACGCTCCGGCGCCTGCGCCGGCCTTGGAGGGGCGGCCGGACACCCCTCTCGTGGTCCTCCACCCGGCCGCCGCCGCGGTGTCGGAGCTCACGGTTCACGTTCACGCGGGCCTCCCGGTCAAGGCCGCCCAGGAGCTGGGGCATGTTTTCGACCTGGGGCCGGGCGACCTCGTCTTCTGGCCGCGCCTCGGGGCCGGCGGGGTGGAACCCTGGCTCACCTTCGGCGCCCTCGCCCGCGGCGCCGCCGTCCTCATCTGCGAGGGCGCTCTCGACGCCCCCGATCCCTGCCGGACGTGGAGGCTCGCCGCAGAGCACGGCGTGACGCACCTCGGAGTCTCCTCCCGGCTCGTGAGGACCTTGATGTCGGGCGAGGCCGCCTGCGCCGCCCACCATGACCTGAGCCGCCTGCGAATTCTGTGCGGGCCGGGCGCCGGGTGGGACCCGCGGACGTGGCTCTGGTTCTTCGAGCAGGTCGGCGGCGGCACAAGACCGCTCCTGCTGGGCTGGGGACGGGCGGAGGACTCCGGTTCGATCCTGTCCGGGAACCTGCTCACGCCCATGCGGCCGGGTTCATTCGCGGGCCCGGCGCCCGGCGTCGCGGCAGACGTCGTCGATGCCGCCGGCGCCAGCCTCGGCGGCGGCACGGGTGAGGTGGTGGTGCGGGCGCCCTGGCCGGGCATGGGCGCGGCGCTCGATGAGCAAGGCCGAAAGCGGCTGGCCCACCGCTGGGACCGTTTTCCCGGCGCCTGGGGCCGAGGGGACACCGTCAGCGTCGACTCCCGCGACCGCCTCTGGTACCTGGCAGAGGGGCTCGATGCCCAGGCCGACCGCGGCGGGGCCGCTTGCTGAGGGCCTCACCGGCAGGGCGTTCCATCCAGTCCGCCAGGTGGCGCACCAGCCTGCTCTCTCGGGCCGCTCCGGCGGTGCTCTGAGGGCTGCTGGTGGGCACGCGGGCCGCGTGGCTCAGGCTCTCCCTCGTCTGGGTGGCGGGGGCGAACCTGCGCGTGACCATGCTCTCGGTCCCTCCCCTGCTCCCCGAGATCCATCGGTCCTTGAACCTCGACGAGCGCGCGGTGGGGGCGCTCAACGGCGTCCCCCTCCTGCTCCTGGCGGTGGCGTCGATCCCGGGCGCTCTGCTCATCGCCAGGCTGGGGGCGAGGCGCGCAATGGTCCTCGGCCTGGGGGTGGTGGCGGTGGCGGGCGCGCTGCGCTCGGCGGCGCCCGCAGCCCCGGCGCTGCTGGGGGCGACGGTGGTCATGGGGGCGGGCATCGCGGTCTGCCAGCCGGCGCTCCCCGCGCTCGTCCGGCACTGGCTGCCGGACCGGACCGGGCTCGCCACCGCGACCTTCTCCAACGGCCTGCTGATCGGTGAGATCGCGGGCGCTTCGCTGACGGCGCCCCTGCTCCTGACGCTGGTCTCAGGCTGGCGCCCGGCCCTGGCCGCGTGGTCGATACCGGTCGCGGTGGGAGCCGCCGCCATCTTGCTGCTGACAGGACCCGAGCCTCGCCACGACCGGAGCCTCCCCGCCGCCCCGCGGCCGAGGTGGCGAGGCGGGGGGATCCTCCTCCTCGGCGGGGTCCTCGGCTGCTCGTCGGTCGGCTACTTCGCCGCCAACGCCTTCCTGCCCGACTACCTGCGGGCACAGCACGAGTCATCGCTCATCCCCCTCGCGCTCACGGCCATCAACACCGCGCAGCTGCCAGCGTCGATCGCCGTGGCGGCGCGCCCCTCCTTCCTGGTCGGCCGGCGCGCCCCCCTGGTGGTGGCGGGGGCGTTGATGGCGGGGGCGGCCCTCGGCCTGGCGCTGGCTGGGCACGGGTGGATCGTCCTCGCGTGGTCGGCCCTGATCGGCTTCTCCGCGGCGGGCGTCTTCGTCCTCATCCTCGCCCTGCCCGCCGCGCTGCCCACGCCACGCGACGCCGCGCAGGTCAGCGCGGCCATCTTCACCGTGTCGTATGCGTGCGCGTTCGCCGGCCCCATCATCGCCGGGGCCCTCTGGGACATCTCCCACGTCCCCGCCGCCGCCTTCGTCCCGGTTGCGGCCGCCGGGGTCGTGATCGCGCTCGGCTCGCTCGGGATCGAGATCCGGGCGTTACGCCCCCCGGGCCCGGCGGCCAGCTGACGGTCAGGCGCCGTGCCGCAGGCCGGCCGAGGGGTGGGATCCAGGCGCCACGTGGAGTGCGGGCCTCGTCTCGGCGATGCCCGCCAGCTCGTCCGGGCTGACCGGTATGCGGTTGAGCAGCCGGCCCGTCGCCGCCCGCAGGGCGGCGGCCACGGCCGCCGGGCTCGAGATGATCGGAGGCTCCCCCGCCCCCTTGGCCCCGTAGGGGGCGCCCGGCTCCGGCTCTTCGACCAGCGCGGTCACCACGTCTGGCATGTCGAGGGCGGTGGGGATGAGGTAGTCGGTGAAGCTGGGGTTCCTGATCAGGCCGCCCGTCCTCACCATCTCCTCCATGGTGGCCAGACCCACGCCCTGGGCGATCCCCCCCTCCACCTGCCCGTGGACCTGGAGCGGGTTGATCGCGCGGCCGACGTCCTGCGCGGTTGCCACCTGCACCACGCGGGCGAGTCCCGCCTCCGGGTCGACGTTGACTGTGGCCACGTGGGCCACGAACATGAACGAGACGTGGGCGTCCCCCTGCCCGTCCGGGCCGAGCGGCACGGTGCGCCGGTGGTGGTGCTCGAATCCGAACTCGACCGGCTCGTCCAGCAGCACGGCGAGAGGGGCCAGAGGGACCCCCTCCAGGTCGAGGACGTATCCCCCCGACAGCGACGCGGCGGGGGGGCCGGCCCGCCGCAGCAGCTCGGCGGCGACCTTCCTGGCCGCCCCCTGCACGGCACCGCCCGTCATCCACGTCTGCCGGCTCGCCGAGCTCGAGCCCGCGTCCCCGACCGAGGCGGTGCCCGAGAAGAGGACGTCCACCGCCTCCACGCCGAGCTCAGACCTGACCACCTGCTGGCAGACGGTGATGAGGCCCTGGCCCACCTCGGCGGCGGCCGTCACCACCTTGGCCACCACGCGCGAGCCGTCCGCCCGCTCCAGCCCCACGGCGGCGACGGCGTAATCGTCGGTCCCCTCCGAGTAACCGACGTTCTTGAAGCCGAGGGCGAGGCCGACGCCCCGGCGCACGGCGGAGGGTTCGCTGACCCCGCCCACGCCCCCAGGCAGCGCCAAGGGTCCGTGCCCCCGCTCGGCCTCCGGCAGGGCGGCCGCGCGTGTGATGAGCTCGGCCACCGGAGCGGTCCCCCGCACGACCTGGCCGGTGATGAGGCTGTCGCCCGCCCCCATCGCGTTGATCAGGCGAAGGCGGCCCGGATCCATCCCCAGCGCCGCGGCCAGCCTGTCCATCTGGGACTCGCAACCGAAGCAGGTCTGGACCGCCCCGAAACCCCTCATGGCGCCGTTCGGCACGTGGTTCGTGCGCGCCGCTCCGCACCACACGAGAGCGTTGGGGACCCGATATGGACCGGTCGCGAAGCACGCCGCCGTGCCCACCACCGCGGGCGAGGTGGACGCGTACGCGCCCCCGTCCAGGACGATGGTGGCGCGCACGAAGGTCAGCCGGCCGTCCCGACCCGCGCCCGTCGAGTACCACATGAAGGCGGGGTGCCGGTGGACGTGACCGACGAACGACTCCTCCCGCCCGTACCACATCTTGACCGGGCGCTGGGTCTTGAGCGCCAGAAGGCAGGCATGGACCTGGACAGAGAGGTCCTCCCGCGCTCCGAAGGCTCCGCCCACCCCGGCCGGGTGGAGCCGCACCGAGCTCTCGGCCAGGCCCAGGCAGGCGGCCACCTGGGCGAGGTCCACGTGGAGGGCCTGGGTCGCCACCCAGAGGTCCACCCCCTCGCCCGAAGGGATGGCGAGGCCCGACTCCGGCCCCAGCGGCGCTTGGTCCTGCTGCCCGACCTCGTAATAGCCGTCCACTACCACCTCGGCGGTGGCGTGCTGGTCGCCACATCGGATGACGAGGTCCCGCCACGTGCGGCCTTCGGCCAGGGCCAGCACAGGGTCGGTCACGGGGTCGAGCGGCTCGTATTCCACGATCACGGCCGCCGCCGCCGCCCGCGCCTCCTCGGGATGGCCGGCGGCCACCAGGGCGACGGCCTCGCCCGCGTACCTGCTCTCCTCGCCGGGGCCGACCAGGACGGGCTGGTCAGCTTCGATGAGGCCGTAGTGGCGCGACCCCGGCAGGTCGGAGGCGGTCAGGACGGCGTGCACGCCGGGCATGGCGGCCGCACGCGAGACGTCTATCGCGCGTACCGCGGCCCTCGGATGCGGGTTGCGCACGGTCCGGCCGTAGAGCATTCCGGCGGCGAACAGGTCGCTCCCGAACTGGAAGCGGCCGGCCGCCTTGTCGGCCGCATCCGGACGCGGGATGGCGTCGCCCACCCCGCCGGGGACCGTCCGCAAGCCGTCAGCCAAGGCCTGCGCCCTCCTTCAGCGCCGCCCCGGTTCGCCCGACCGCGTCGGAGATCTCATCCTCGTCGGCGCCCACGAGCCTGCCCTCGCGAACCACCACCTTGCCCCCCACCACGACGGCCTCCGCTCGAGCGGGAGGCGCCAGGGCCAGGGCCCAGAGCGGGTCGGAGATCCCCGCCCGGCCCAGATCGTCGAGCCGGTAGAGCGCGAGGTCGGCACAGCGCCCGGCCTCGAGGGCGCCGCAGTCGGTCCGGCCCAGGCACTCCGCCCCTCCCGCCGTGGCCAGTCGCCACGCCTCCACGGCTCCGAAACCGGCCGCGGCCCGAGGCGTCCCCAGCATGGCCGCGCGCAGACGGGCCAGGAGCATGGCCTCGTGCACTTCGCGGACGAGGTCGTAGTCCTCGTTGCTGGCGGCCCCGTCGACCCCCAGACCGACCCGCACCCCGGCCCGCACCATGTCGGCGATGGGCGCGGCACCGCTCCCCAGGCGCATGTTGCTGGAAGGGCAGTGGGCCACCCCCGTCCCCGACTCCGCGAGGCGGCGTACCTCGTCCTGGTTCAGGTGGACGCAGTGGGCAAGCCAGACGTCCTCACCCAACCAGCCCAGTTCCTCCAGCAGGTCCAGGGGCCTCATCCCGTAGCGCTCGAGGCAGAAGGCCTCCTCGTCGGCGGTCTCCGCGAGGTGGGTGTGCATCCTCAGCCCGAGCCGGCGCGCGAGGGCCGCCGACTCCGTCATCAGCCGGGTGCTCGACGAGAACGGCGAGCACGGCCCCACCGCCACCCGGCACATCGAGCCGGGCGAGGGGTCATGGAAGGCGGCCGCCACGCGCTCGGTCTCAGCCAGGACCGCGTCCGGGTCCTCGACGAGGTCGTCGGGCGGAAGCCCGCCCGCCGAGGCGCCCAGGTCGACTGAGCCACGGCAGGGGTGGAAGCGGATGCCGACCTCCCGGGCCGCCCCCACCAGCGCCTCGAAGATACCCGCGCGCCCGGAGTGGAACACGTAGTGGTGGTCGGCGGTCAGCGTGCAGCCGGCCAGGAGCAGGCGCGCCATGGCCGCCCGGGCGGCCGCGCGGACCGACTCGGCGTCGAGACGGGCCCAGACCGGG
Source organism: Candidatus Dormibacterales bacterium (assembly GCA_050735015.1). Lineage (GTDB taxonomy): Bacteria > Chloroflexota > Dormibacteria > Dormibacterales > Dormibacteraceae > JBOHUX01. The sequence goes on from JBOHUY010000135.1 coordinate 6,754, forward strand.
TAGAGCTCTCGCAGCCATTCGAAGAGCGTGCCCCCGGGCGCCCACCCGCGGGTCGCCCACTGGTAGAGGTGGTCGTGGGCGTTGACAAGACCGGGCACCGCCACGCACGAGCCCAGGCTGAGGACCTCGTCGGCCTTCGGCGCGGGCCCCGAACCGGCCTCGACGACCATCCCGTCGCGGGCCAGGAGCCAGCCCCCAGGCAGGACCTGCCCGGGCGCGAGGACGAGATGTCCGGCGCGGACGACGAGGGTGCTCATCGCGCCTCCAGCCGGCGGGCCGCCCGCTCCACGGCCTCGAAGATCCTGAGGTATCCGGTGCACCGGCAGAGGTTCCCGGAGAGGGCCTCTTTGACCCGGTCCCGGTCCGGATTGGGGGCCGCTTTCAAGAGCGCCGTCATGGCGACGACGAACCCCGGCGTGCAGAACCCGCACTGGACCCCCCCTGCCTCGACAAGCGCAGCCTGGACGGCTTCGCCCACCGGGTCCTCCTGGAGCCCCTCCACCGTGGTCACCCGAGACCCTGAAGCGGCCGCGGCGGGCACCAGGCAGGCGCAGACGAGGCGGCCGTCGAGGATCACTGAGCAGGAGCCGCACTCGCCCTGTTCGCAGGCGTTCTTGCTCCCGAACAGCCCCAGACGCTCGCGCAGGAAGAAAAGAAGCGACTCTCCCGCCCAGGCTGGGGCCTCAGCGCCCTTCCCGTTCACCGTCAGCCGGAGCCGGGCCTCGTTCACTTTACGATGGCCCCCACACGCTCCAGCGCCCGCCGCGCCATGACCGAGACCACGTGCCTCCTGTACGCGGCCGTGCCCCTGATGTCGTCGATGGGCCGGGCGGCGGACGCCGCCAGCTCGCCGAACCTGGCCAGCGCGGACTTCGACGGCCGCAGCTCTTTGTCCCAGCCCGACTCCTCGAAGAGGCCCTCGGCGAAGCCCTCCGCCTCCCGGGCCCGGATCACGACGGGCCCCACCGAGCCGAGACCGAGACCCACGCGGCGGCGGGCCCGATCGGCGACCAGGCAGAGCGCGGCCACCGAGATGACCATGGCGTTGCGCGTGCCGGCCTTGAGGAAGGCCTGGGACGGGCCGGCCCCGACCCAGCTCGCTCCCAGGATGAGCTCCCCGGGCTCGAGCGCTGACCGCTTGGGGCCGGTCATGAAAGCGTGGAACGGGATGCGGCGCTCGCCGGCCTCGGAACGCGCGACCACCGCGGCGTCGAGGGCGGCCAGGACGGGCAGGGCATCCCCGGCCGGGGATGCCGTCCCGAGGTTGCCCCCCAGGGTGCCCGCGTTCCTGATCTGGGGGGACCCCACCGTCCTGGCCGCCTGCGCGAGCCCTGGCGTCGACGCTCCCACCTCCTCCAGCAGCCGGGTGAACGTGACGCCGGCGCCGCACCAGACCTCGGCCTCCTGCGCCAGCGCTTCAAGCTCCTCCAGACCCCGCGTCGACATCAGCCGTGGTGGGCGCACGCGTCCGAAGTTGATCGCCACCATGAGGTCTGTGCCCCCCGCGACGGGCATGGTGGCAGGGTGGGCGGCCAGCTCGGAGACGGCCGCATCCAGCGTGCGGGGGTTGGAGAACTCCATCAGACCTGCACGGGCACCACCCGCCCGGCGGAGACGTCGACGAGGCCCCGGTCGGTGATCTTCAGCTCGGGTATGACGGAGAGGGCCAGAAAGCTCAGGGCCATGAAGGGCGACGCGACGCCGACGCCGAGTCCGGCGACGGCCCGCTCCACTTCCTTCAGCCTTCTGGCCACGTCCTCCGCGGATGCGTCGCTCATCAGCCCCGCCACGGGGAGTGCGAGCTCGGACACGATGTGGGCCCCCTCCGCCACCACGATCCCCCCGCCCAGCTCGGCCAGCCGCGCGACGCAGGCGGCCATGTCCTCGTCGGAGGCGCCCAGCACGACTATGTTGTGAGCGTCGTGGGCGACCGTGGACGCGAAAGCGCCCCGCGAGAGCCCGCTCCCGCGCACGAAGCCCAGCCCGATCCGGCCCGACGCGTGATGCCTCTCCAAAACCGCGACCTTGGCGAGGTCCCTTGCGGGGTCGGCCTTGAGCTCCCCCGAGGAGGCCTCGACGGCCACCTCCTCTGACCCCGTCAGGAGCTGGCCCGGGACCAGCCTGATCGCCCTCAGCGGCCCTGGGCCGGCCGCCGCGACCCGGAACGATGAGGCGGTCACGGGCGCCACCCGGACGGTGTGCCTGACCCACTCCGGGACGGGCGTGCTGGGCACGATGGGCTCGGCGCCGCGCTTGAGGACGAGCCGGGGCCGGAAGGTCTCGAGCTCGTCCAGGACCAGGAGGTCGGCCTGGCGGCCGGGCGCGATGGCGCCCAGGTGGCGCAGCCCGTGGTAGTCGGCCGGGTTGAGGGTCGCCATCAGCAGCGCGTCCTCGGGAGCGACCCCCTCCCCGACGGCCAGCCTCACCATTTGGTTGATGTGGCCCTCCTCGAGGATGAAGTCGGGCTCGCGGTCGTCGGTGCAGAGCATGCAGCGGTCGGGGCCGTACTTCTTCACGAGCGGGAGGAGATCGGACAGGTTGCGGGCGGCCGAGGCCTCGCGCAGCATGACCCACATGCCCAGGCGGCGCTTCTCGAGCGCCTCCTCGAAGGTGGTGGACTCATGGTCGGAGGCGATACCGGCGGCCGCGTAGGCGTTGAGCTGGGCGCCACGGACGCCGGGGGCGTGCCCGTCCACGTGGTCCGTGAGTCCGGTGGCCAGCTTGGCGAGCTCCCCCGCGTCGCCCGCGATCACGGCCGGGAAGTTCATCATCTCGGCGATCCCGATCGTGCGGCGCCGACGCAGGAGGCTGGCGATGTCGCCGCTGGAGAGCGGCCGGAGCGGCGATTCGAGGGCGGAGGCGGGGACGCACGAGGGGGCCATGACGAAGATGTCGAGCGGGAGGTCCTTGGTCGCCTCCAGCATCCAGTGGACGCCGTCGGCGCCCAGCACGTTGGCCAGTTCGTGGGGGTCGGTCACGACGGCCGTGGTCCCCTGCGCGAGAACGGCGCGCGCGAAACCGTCGAACATCAGCTTCGAGCTCTCGAGGTGCACGTGGGAGTCGATGAATCCGGGTACCAGGTAGGCGCCGTCTAACTCCAGGGTTCGCCGCCCCCGGTACGCGCCCAGTCCGACCACGTGGCCGCCCGCGACCGCCACGTCGGTATGGAGCCACTCTCTGGTGAAGACCGAGAGCACGCGGCCCCCCTTCAGCACGAGATCCGCCGGCTTGTCGCCCCGGGCGACCGCCATCCACCCCGCTTCGATCGCGTAAGGATAGTCGGGCCGGGGCGCCCGAAGCCGGGCGGGCGCCCCGGCCCGGCTCAGGCCGCCACCGGACGGCACACCGAGCAGGGCCGGTACCCGGCGCCGCGAGCATCCGCCTCTCCGCGGAAACTGACCAGGTGGGCGGGCAAAACACGCCGGGCGTGTCGACAGGTGGGGACGCAGAAGATGCGCGTGGTGTCGCTTCCCACGTAGCGCACGCCCGCCCCCGCCAGGGCCTCCAGCCGGTCCGGGTCCACGCCCTCCGATGACAGCACCGCCCGCTTGGCGGCGGGGCCGCCGCAGCTGTACTGCCCCACCCGCCAGTTGCCCCTCAGGACACGATGGCAGGGGATCACGAGGGGGACGGGGTTGCGGGCCAGCGCCGTGCCGACCGCGCGGACGGCCGCGGGACGCCCGATCTCCTTCGCCACCCAGCCGTAGGTTCTCACCTCGCCCCTGGGGATCTCCCGCGTCTTGACCAGCACCTCCCTCTGGAACCCCGTCAGCCGTCCGAGGTCGACCCCCAGCCTCTGGAGCGCGGCGTCCGGAGCCCCCGGGGCCAGCACGCTGGCCAGGCTCGCGGGCACCTCGCGTGCGGGCCGTGGCCTCCGGCCCGTCTCGCGCACGACCAGGGCCTCGAAGTCGCTCCCGGTCGCGGCCGGGCGGACGACGGCCACCCCCGCCGCGCCCCACGCGACGAAGACGGCGCCCACTGCCGTCTCGACACCGGCGTAGCTGAGGCCCAACCCCAGCTCGTCGAGCACACTCGGCGCAAGGGTGGCGGGCGCGGGCGTCGATCCCAGCTCGCGCAGACCCGTCTCGATCGTCTCCATCCTTCAGACCTCCTCTCCCCCGGCGGCAGACTCCCCGAGTGCCGAGCGCAGGGCCGCCAGGGCACGATGTACGTCGGACTTCACAGTGCCCTCGGGACGCCCCATCACGGCCGCCACCTCGCTGTAGCCGAGGTCGTGGGCGTAGCGAAGCACCACGGCGGCCCTGTGGGGGAGCGGGAGTTCGGCCAGGGCACCCAAGAGCCGATCCCGATCCGAGGCCCGCATGACGGCGTCCTCGGGCCCCTCGGCGAGAGAGGTGACGGCGGGCGGATCGGCCACCAGCAGGATCTCCGCGCCGCGGCGCCGGACCGAGTTTCGAAACGTGTTGAGGACTATCTTCATCAGCCAGGCGCGGACGGCCATGGAACGGATCCTCTCGGCCGGGTAGCGGCGCAGCGCCCGGTAGGCCCGCACCAGCGAGTCCTGCACGAGGTCCTCAGCGCGGGCCGGCTCCCGGGCCAGCCCGAGCGCGAACGCGAAGAGGGCGTGTTGGTGGATCACCACCAGCTCCTCGAAGCCGCCGTCGAGGTCCTCCGCGAGGAGCCCCGCCAGGCCACCTCCCTCGCAAGGGGGCTTGGTCGGCGGTGCCGGCTCGTCCCCGATCGGGGGTCGGACTGTCATGCCTCCGATTCAACAACCGGAAGGGCGTCGCGGTTGCACCGCGGGAGCGCTCCACGGCGGAGACGACCGGCGACCATGATTCAGGCGCCGGGCACGCCGGGGAAGGCGGTCCCGCTCCACTCGGAGGGACGGCTGCTCGGCGTTGAGCTTGCAGCCGTTGAAGGCGTTCGGTTGGAAGCCAACGCCCTGGTGCTCACAGTGCGACCCCAGCTGCCGGAGCGCAAGCCGTGAGGTCTGCCAGCGCCGCTGCAAGGCACGGGCTCATCAAGCAGTAGCAAGCGTGGCCGTTTGGCGAGCGCCATACCAAGAGCTAGCTGTGCCCGCTGGCCGCCCGAGAGCGTCCCGACTCGCTGATCGAGTGGAATGTCCAGCCTTATCAGCCGCCTTCTGAGACCGGCGTCGTCCCACCGCAGCTTGAGGGCTCGACCCATTCGCATGATGTCGGTCACTCGAAACCGTCCGTAGAGATGGGACGGTGATCGTGCAAGCTTGCAGGCCCCACCTCCTGCGACCGTACCTCTTCCCCAAGTCCCTGGTTTCGAGCACTGCAGCGTTCACCACCCTGACACTGACTTCAGCAGCGTTTCGATTGAGAAAGGAGGACACTTGAGGGCCACCAACTAAGGGGCCTGCTAGAGAGCCCGCGCCCCAACCAATCAGCCACCTCGAGCAGCGACGAACGCGCTTCGTCCACCGGCCTGCACCCTCACCCAGGGCACCGACCTCGACCGCTGGAACCATGCCAGCAACACAAGGCTCGCCGTGCCCTCACTGAAGGTGTTGGCCACAGCCCCACCCCACTCCTCGAGCGGTCCGTCTGGCCCGGAGGCAGCGAGCGCCTCGAAGAACCCCGCTGGCTGTTGCAGTGTGTTGTGCGAGGTCCCGGTCAGCATCAACCGAACCAGGAGAGCGCGGCTGAAGATGTCGACTCCGAGCACCCCCCAGTCGACCTGATGGTCGAATGGTGTCGGCTCGTACACGGCATCGATCGAGCTTTCAAACGAACCGATGTCGCGCACTCTAGTTCACCAGGGTCTCATCGGCCCACGTCTCGTATCAAATCTGCAACGGCCGGGGCACCCGTCGCCACGGCGGCGTGGCTATGGTAGACGAGTGGTTCCGCGACAACCCGATTGCGACCGGTCGCCGTGCTTAGCCGCCAGTGCACTCCAGGAGTTCATGGCCTGAGTGTAGGCGCCATGCACGTCACCGCTCCATACCGCTCGCGCACCGGGGCGTTGAGAGGGATGACGCCGCACCGGAGCTCGACCAAGACCGGGGCCACCGCGGTCGCGGAGGGCCCCCCGTCGTAGTCGACCAGCACCTTGAACGAGGCCTCGCGAACCGAGGCCACGTCGAGGGCGGCGGTCATGTGCCGGACGTAGGCCTCGAGGGCGGCCGGGGTGGCCTCGATAAGCAGGCTGGGGGCAACCTGGTCAACGACGTGAGGGCGCGGGGGCGGCGCATGCCCGCCATCGCTGAGCCAGCTGGGAGGCGCGCGTGAGGAACGGCGGCGTCGCGCTCATCGCCGTCGGCCTCTCGGTCGGGGTGCCGGCGCTGATCCTGTTGCATGTCATACCGACCGGCCTCTCGCCGGTGCGCAACCCGGTCAGCCAGTACGGGATCACCAGGTTCAAGATCGGCTACCGGATCCAGACCCTCGCCTACGGCTTCGCCGGGATCGGTGCCGCTCTTGGCATCGCCAGCCTTCCCCGACCCAGCGCTCTCGTGGTCGCCCTCTGCGGCTTGTTCGCCGTCACGCGTGCCGCCATCAGTTGGTTCCCGATGGACATCCCCGGTGCCGCGCGCACCGACATCGGACGGCGCCACGGACAGCTGGCCACCAGCGCCTTCCTCAGCTTGGGAGTCGCCGCCGCGGGGCTCTCGCGGATGCTCGACCACCGTCATGCCGGGGCCTTCTTCGCCGCGCTCAGTGGCGGGCTAGCGGCGGTCATGTCGCTGGCCCTGGCGTCCATGGCCGTCGATCGCCGCGCCGGCGGCGGGTACTTCGGGCTGGCCGAGCGCGCCTTCTACGTGGGCATGACGGCCTGGCTCGTCGTCGTCGCCGTCCTGGTCGCCTCTAAGTAGGGCGATCGCAGGGCCAGCTCCGGTTCGAGATGGGTACCGCCCCGGTTTCAGGCAGAACCGTGGCGGCCGGCGAGCTCCTCGATCTCGACCTGAAGCGTGCGGTACGTGACAAGCGCGCGCTGGTCGCGTGTCGCGAGCTTGAGGCCGTGCTCAATCGCGGTCGCACCCACGAGCGCGTCGTAGACGGAGCCGCCCGCAATACCGGCGCGGGCGAACGCGTCGATCAGTGACGCGGCACGCCCGGGGGAGAGAAACCGCGACTGCGGAAAGTTCTCAGAAAGCAGCTTGGCCACGACCGCCGGCGGCCGGCGGGCAGGTGGGGGCAGCCTGGTCAGAACGGAGAAGGTCTCGAAGGCCGCGTGGCCGGCCAGGCCCAGTCGACGGGAGCCTATGGCCCTCATCGTCGCCAGGTGGTGCTCGTGATCGCCGACCACCAAAGCTACGGCGACGCTCGTATCAACCAGAAGATCGGGGTGGCTACCTCTGGTCGGCATCACGAAGAGCCCGGACGCCCTCGTCATCAAGCTTCATTCCTGAAGCTGGGATGACCAGGCGTCCGGAGTGCTGTTCGAGACGTCTTTCTGTGACTGGCTCGACCCGCAACGCTGCGCCATCCGTACAGAGCTCGACAGGCCCTGCTCGCAGGCCGAGACGGTCCCGGAGTGCCTTCGGGATTACCAGGCGACCTGCCTTGTCGATGGTTGCTCGCATGGCGAGATCATACCGTCGGAATGGTTCAGACGGCGTCCACGTCGTTCAGGCTCCCCAGCCGCGCTGGTCGCCCAGCGCCGCCTCCTCCTTCAAGGTCCAGGTGGAAGGCGTTGTCGAAGTCGCCGTGGTCCCCGGCTGGTGACAACGGTGCGACCGGGAGGGACTTCCCGGGCTCTTCGCCGCGCGGCTCGAGGTCGAAGAAGAAGAAGGGTTGGAGCGGGAGACGGGACTCGAACCCGCTACCTCAACCTTGGGAAGGTCGCGCTCTGCCTGGTGAGCTACTCCCGCCTCGCCCCGTAGTCTATCGAGCCCGGTCGGCGCGGCCGCGGGAGTCACCCGGCATCGGTGACCGCCGCCTCGGGCCGCACGCCGCCGACCACCTCCCGCACGAGCCCGACGTACTCGTCGACCAGGCGGTCCGCGTCGGCCTGTTCGGTGGTGGAGGCGATGACGTGATACTCGGGGCGGTCCGCGTCGGGGACCACGAGCACCCAGCCCCTCTCCACGAAGACCTTGACGCCGTCGGTGAGGTCGACGCGGTCGTCGAGGTGTCTTTGCATCACCGTCCGCATGACGCGGCCCTTAGCGTCCCAGGGGCAAAACTCGATCACGGCGCGGTAGCCGGCCGCCGGGATGCGAGCTCTGAGCTCGCTCAGCGTGCGGCCGGCGAAGGCCATCAGCTCGAGGGTCCTGGCCACCGTGAAGAGGGCGTCGAAGGCGAGCTGGAACCCGGGCCAGCAGAACCCGCCCGCGCCGTCCGAGGCGAGAACAGTCTCCGGGTGTTGCGCTGCCCGCAGCACCGATCCGGGCGTGAGCTTGGTGGGCAGGAAGCGGCCGCCTGCCCCGGTGGCGAGAAGGCTGAAGGCGAGCGAGGTGGAGGCGGGGCCGAGCAGGACGCCCGGGCCCGCCTCCAGAGCCAGCTGGGCGAGCACCCCGAAGGCCTCCTCGTGGCTGAGGACGTGGCCCCGCTCATCCACGAGCACGCAGCGCTCGCCCGGGGCGTCGATGAGCACGCCCAGGTTGGCACCTACGGCGCCGACGATGACCCCCATCTCCGCCAGGCGGGCCTGATACGCGACAGGGTCCTGCCCACCCGCCCGCTGGCCCACCGAGGCGTTGAGCGGTATGACGCCGCACCCGAGCTCGACCAGGACCGGGGCCAGCGCGGTGGCGGAAGGGCCCCCATCGTAGTCGACCAGCACCTTGAACGATGCCTTGCGAACCGAGGCCACGTCGAGGGCGCCCGTCATGTCCCGGACGTAGGCCCCGAGGGCGTCCGGGGTGGCCTCGATGGCGCCGATCTCGTCATGAGAGACGCGGCGGATGTCCTCCCGGAAGTAGAGGTTCTCGAGCTTGCGCTCCGTCCTCATGTCGAGGTCCAAGCCGAGGGAATCGAAGATCCGGACGTCGGCCGAGCGGGGGTCCACCGGGGAGGTCTGGACGTGCACCCCACCGGTGCCGGCGGTGCGCACGTGGTGACGGGCGTTGGGGATGGTGAGCACCGAGAGGTCCTCGATGCTCGCCCCGGCGGAGGTCATGCCCGACATCAGCGCCCGCAGGATCATGCGGCCCGCGCGCGAGGTGTCGCGAGAGACGGCCAGGCGGGTGCCACGCGGATGCAGCGCCGCCACGGCCGCCCCCAGCCGGGCCGCAAACTCGGGTGTCAGCTCGACGTTGGTCAGCCCGGTAAGACCGTAGGAAGTGAAGAGCCCCCGCTTCCAGGACCCGGCCCAGATCACGGACTCCCGGACGACGGCGCCCGCCTCCACCTCCTTGCTGGGCCAGATGCGGACGTTGGCGTTGACCACGGACCCGGCGCCCATGACGACCTCGCTGCCGACTACGCTCCCCTCCTCCAGGCGGCAGCCGTTCTTGAGCGTGACCGAGCGGCAAACCACCGCGCCTCTCAGGCGGCAGCCCTCGCCGACGTAGCTGTGGTCCCAGATGATCGAACTCGAAATCTTGGCCCCCGTGTCGACGGTCGTGAACCCGCCCACCACGCACGCCTCGTTGAGCCAGGCGCCGGAGCGAACGCGGGCCCCGGGGCCGATGAGGGCGGGCCCGTCGACCCTCACGTCGGGGGCGAGATCCGCGTCCTCCGCGACCCAGACGCCCTCTCTCACCTGCGTCCCGGGCACGTCCACCCGGACCAGGCCGCGGAGGCAGTCGAAGTTGGCCTTGACGTAGGCGGCGTGGCTTCCCACGTCCTCCCAGTAGCCATCGGCCACCCACCCGTAGACCGGCTCTCCGACCTCCAGCAACCGCGGGAAGACGTCGCCCGACCAGTCCACCACCTGGTCTTTCGCGAAGTGCTCGAAAACCTCCGGCTCCAGCACGTAGATGCCGGTGTTGGCGAGATCGCTGAAGACCTCGCCCCAGGACGGCTTCTCCAAGAACCGCTGCACCGCACCTTGGGAGTCGACCACGACCACGCCGTACTCGAGGGGGTTGACAACGGGCTTGAGCACGATGGTGGCGGCCGCCCCCCGCTCCCGGTGGAAGCGGATCGCCGCCCCCAGGTCGATGTCCGTGAGGGCGTCCCCGCTCACGACCAGGAAGGTCTCGCGGAGCTGATCCTGGACGAGCTTGACCGCGCCCGCCGTGCCGAGCGGGAAGTCCTCCACCGAGTAGGCGAGCGAGACGCCCGCCTCGGAACCGTCGCCGAAGTAGTTGCGGATGCTGGCGCCCAGGTACTGGACGGTGGCGATGACGTCGCGCACCTGGTGGTGGCGCAGGTGCAGGAGGATGTGCTCCATGATGGGCCGGCCCGCCACCGGCACCAGGGGCTTGGGACGGGTGCTGGTCAGCGGCCGCAGTCGGGAGCCCTCTCCCCCGGCCATGACGACCGCCTTCATGTCCTTACCATCGTACGGTGCCGGCCGAGCTCCGCCACCTGGCGCTGGACCTAACGTGGACCTGGGACGCGCGCGTCCGCAGGGCCTTTCGGTGCCTCGATCCCGAGCTCTGGGAGGCGTGCGGGCACAACCCCGTCCTCCTCCTGGACGAGATGGGGGAAGACGCCGTCCGGACCCGGCTCGCCGAGCCCGGGGTCTCCGAGGCGGTCGCCGAGGCCCGCGCCGCACACACCGCCCGGGTCCGCCCGCCCGAACGCGGGCCGCACGCGGGGGCGCCTCTCCTGGTCGGCTACTTCTCGCTCGAGTTCGGGCTCACGGAGTGCCTGCCGCTCTACTCGGGGGGGCTCGGCGTCCTCGCCGGTGACCACCTCAAGGCGGCCAGCGACATGGGCCTCCCGCTCGTCGGGGTGGGCCTCTTCTACCGCCAGGGCTTCGCGCGCCAGCGCCTGGACGCGGGCGGAGGCCAGGAGGAGTGGTACCCGCAGAACGACCCCGCCCGGCTCCCGGTGGCCCGCGTTGAGTCGGGCGGCCGACCCCTCGAGGTGGAGGCTCCGGTTGGCGACCGCACGGTCCGCATCGGCGTCTGGCTGGCCCAGGTGGGCCGGGTCCCCCTCTACCTCCTCGACACCGACCTCGAGTCGAACCCGGCCGATCTGCGGGCGATAACCGACCGCCTCTACGTGCCGGAGCCGGACCGCCGCCTTCGCCAGGAGATCGTGCTCGGCATCGGCGGGATGCGCGCCTTGCGCGCGGCGGGGCACGAGCCAACCGTGTTCCACCTCAACGAGGGCCACAGCTTCCTGGTCGCCATCGAGCGTATCCGCGAGCTGGCCGCCGCCCGGCAGCTGACGCTGGAGGAGGCCCGCCTCATCGCGCGCGCAGGCGTGGTCTTCACCACGCACACACCGGTGGCCGCCGGCAGCGACTACTTCGACCCCTCCCTCGTAACCGAGCTGCTGGGGCCCTACCTGGCCGGGTTGGGCCTTTCCACCGACCGCTTCCTCGATCTCGGCCGGCGGCGGCCGGGCGACCCCGGGGGGCAGCTCTGCACCACCTACATGGCCCTGCGCACGGCGGACCACGCCGAGGCGGTCAGCCGCCTCCATGGGGCCGTGTCGCGCCGGCTGTGGCGCGACGCCTGGCCGGGGCTGCCGGAGGCTCAGGTGCCGATCGGGTCGGTCACCAACGGGGTCCACCTGCCGGGCTGGATCTCCCCCGAGCTGGCGGAGCTGCTGGCCCGCCACGTCTCGCCGGACTGGGAGGCCCTGGCGCCCCAAGACCCCCGCTGGGAGGGCCTGGGGCAGATCCCCGACTCCGATCTCTGGGCGGTCCGCGGCCGCCTGCGCAGGGCCCTCACGGCCTTCGCGGCCGCCCGCTCGCGGGAGGGGGAGGGCCTCGACCCCGAGGTCATGACGATCGGCTTCGCACGCCGCTTCGCGCCGTACAAGCGGGCTGGACTCCTGCTCCGGGACCCCCGCCGGCTGGCGCGGCTCCTGGACTCCACCGACCGCCCGCTCCAGGTCGTGTTCGCGGGCAAGGCACACCCCGCCGACAGCGCCGGCAAAGAGATCCTCCGCGAGGTTGTGGCGGGGGCCCGCTCGCAGCCCAGGATCGCCTTCATCGAGGACTACGACATGGAGGCCGCGCGGCGCCTCGTGCAGGGGGCCGACGTGTGGCTCAACACGCCCCGACGGTTCCTGGAGGCGAGCGGCACCAGCGGCATGAAGGCGGCCGCCAACGGTGGCCTCAACCTGAGCGTGCTGGACGGGTGGTGGGACGAGGCGTACCGGCCCGGCGCCGGCTGGGCGATCCCCTCGGGCGCAACGCTCGAGCGGCCGCAGACCGACGACGCCGCCGAGGCGGAGGCCCTCTACCGGCTCCTCGAGAAAGAGGTGCTGCCCGCCTTCTACGACCGCCCGGAGGGGCTGCCTCGGAGATGGCTGGCCATGACCCGGGCTGCGATCAGGTCGGCCGTGACCGGGTACAGCGCGCGCCGGATGGTGGGGGACTACCTGGAGCGCGCCTACGCGCCGGCGGCCCGCCGCGTGGAGCAGCTCCGGCTGCTTCCGGACTGGGGGGGCTGAGGCCGCCGCCGCGATCGCCGCGGCGGCCTGCCGTCAGTCGGGCTGGGGCCAGCGCACCATCAGCTTCTCGCCCAGGCCGGCCATGCGCCCGACCCAGATGCCGGCGCGTTCCTCGCCCCCCTCGGCCCTCGCCCGCATGTCGGGATGAAGGGCTTCCATGAGCTCGTAGTAGATGTTCTGGACGCGCCAGAGGTTCACCTCCATGGGCAGGGTGCGCACGAGCGTGACGACGGCATCCAGCCGTTCCAGCAGCGCCTCCTCGGTGGGGTCGGCCTGAACCCTGGCCGCGATCCGCTCCATGGTCTGCTGGAGGCGGTAGCCGAGATCCTCGGAGTCGAGGTGGAGCCCCCACGATTCGGACTCCTGGAGCAGGGCCCAGATGCGGGCGGGGTCCAGCTCGTCGCTTGAGAAGGCGCGCCCGAGGTCGGTCTGGATGATGTACGCCGCCGCCGTCCGCATCGCCTCCGGCTGCTTCAACCCCATGTCGCTGAGGAACCGCATGAGAGGGGCCTGGCGCTCGTAGACCTGGCGGTAGGAGGCCTCCGCCCCGGCCAGCGTCGAGTCCAGGATCTGCCCCAGCACCCGGCGCCTCTCGTCCCGGAAGAGCTGCTTGAGCGAGTACGACGCGCCCCCGAAATAACCGTCCAGGATCCTGATCACCTCGGCCAGGTCGGCCCGGCTGAAGGCGCGGGTGACATCGCGCTCCACCTCCCGGAAGCCGGCTGCCCCATCCGGATACCGGAGCACGCCCGCGTTGAGGTTGTGATCCCCGAAGTGGATGACCCCGTAGGCGAAGTCGGCCGCCTCACGGGTGGCCGCCGAGGTCACGCGGGCCCGGCCCACCCCCAGCCGGGCGACCCCCGCCTGGAGCTGGCGGCCCTCGAGCTCCTCCACCTCGTATGAGTCGATGGCGGCCGCGTCGCCGGCGGCCTCGAACATGGAGGCCACGGCGAAGTGAGCGCACACGCCCCCCAGGTCGAGCCTGGTGGGCCGCACCAGCCGCTCGTACACGGACGCCCCGTCGCCGTGCTCGGGGAGGTTGCTCTTCGCCCCCGACAGGATCTCCACGTAGCCGGGCTCGAGCGCCACCCCGAAGAGCTCCTCGGCCAGCTGCACGACGCGCGCCGCGTATTGCAGGACCTGGACCGTCTCGATGCCCGAGAGGTCGTCGAAGAACCACCCGCAGCTGGTGTACATCAGCATCGCGTGCCGCTGGAGCTCCAGCAGCTTGAGAGAGGTGACCGCCTCGTCCGGGCGAAGTCCCGCCCTCCCCTGGCGGGCGAGGAAGGCCTCCCGGGAAGCCGCCGAGCGGTCGAGGACCACCTCGATGTAGGCGTCGCGCGCGGCCCAGGGGTCGTCCAGGTGGCGGCCGGCGAGCTCCTCGTAGAGCGGCGCCACCTCGTCCCGGAGCCAGTCCAGGGCGCGCCGGAGAGGGGCCCGCCAGGCCTGGTTCCAGCCCGGGTGGAGCCCCGAGCTGCACCCGCAGTCGGACCGCCACCTCTCCACCCCGTGCACGCAGCTCCAAGAGGAGTCCTCCAGCACCTCCACCTCATGCGTGGGTGGGTGCAGCTCCAAGAACTCGGCATAGTTGGTCAGCCTGGCCAGGCGATTCGATTCCACGTGATGCAGGGCGTAGGCGAGCGCCATGTCACCGTGCCGGTGGTGGTGGCCGTAGGTCTCGCCGTCGGTCGCGATGTGGGAGAGCTGGGCACGCCCGCGCTCGTCCGAGAACCCGTCCAGCAGCCTGCCCGCGAAGGCCTCGCCGCTATCGAGGAGCCCCTCGAACGCGACCGCCCGCGAGATGGGGCCGTCGTAGAAGAAGACGGCCATGGTGCCGGCCCCCGTCCGCACCTGGTAGGGCATCGAAGGGTCGATGCCACCCGGGCCGACCTCGGCCCATCTCCCCCCCGGCCGCCGCAGGCGGCGCGCCTGGTGAGGGCTCAGGATCGTGAACCCGATCCCCATCTCGACGAGGAGGGCGAGGGTACCGGCGTCGACGGCGGTCTCAGGCAGCCACATGCCCTCCGGCCGGCGGCCGAAGCGGTGCTCGAAGTCGCGCACACCCCAGGCGACCTGGGTCCGCCGGTCCCGGTCCGAGGCCAGGGGCATGATCATGTGGTTGTACGGCTGGGCCAGCGCGGAGCCATGGCCCCCGAAGGCGGCGGCGCTCTCCCGGTCTGCGTCCAGCACGGCACGGTAGACGTCGGGCGCGTCACGCTCGAGCCAGGCCAGCAGGGTGGGCCCGAAGTTGAAGCTGATGCGGCTGTAGTTGTTGACGATGTGGAGGATGCGGCCGTCCGCGTCCAGGATCCTGGAGACGGCGTTGGGCGCGTAGCACTGCGCCGTCACGCGCTGGTTCCAGTCGTGATAGGGGTGAGCCGAATCCTGGACCTCGATGGCTTCCAGCCAGGGGTTCTCCCGGGGCGGCTGGTAGAAGTGGCCGTGAACGCAGAGGAAGCGTTCCGTGCCGGGCCTCAGGACCCCGATCCGACGGGCTCCGGCCCCCGCAGGAAGACGGCCCCCAGGGGCGGCAGGGTCATCTCGACAGAGTGCGGCCGGCCGTGCCAGGGGAGGGACCCAGCCTCGACCCCGCCCATGTTCCCGTGCCCGGAGCCCCCGTACGGCTCGGCGTCCGTGTTCAGGACCTCGGTCCAGAAGCCGCCCTGGGGGACCCCGACGCGATACCCGAGCCTCGGCACCGGCGTGAAGTTGAAGACGACCGCGACCGGGTGGGAGCCGGGGTGGCCCCGCCTCAGGAAGCTGACCACGCTGTGGGCGGTGTCGCCGGCGTCGATCCAGGCGAAGCCGGCGGGCTCGAAGTCGGCCTCGTGGAGGGCGCGCTCGCCGCTGTGGAGCAGGTTCAGGTCCCTGACCAGCCTCTGCACGCCGGCGTGGGCGGGACTGTTCAGAAGGTGCCAGTCGACGCTGCCGTCGTGGCGCCACTCTTCCCACTGGGCGATCTCGCCGCCCATGAAGAGGAGTTTCTTGCCGGGCTGGGCGTGCAGGTAGGCGAGCAGCAGCCGGAGGTTGGCGAACTTGCGCCATTCGTCGCCGGGCATCTTGCCGATGAGGCTGCCCTTGCCGTGCACGACCTCGTCGTGACTGAGGGGGAGCATGTAGTTCTCGCTGAACGCGTACAGCATCCGGAAGGTGAGGTCGTTGTGGTGGTACTGGCGGTGCACGGGGTCGCGCGCCAGGTACCCGAGCGTGTCGTGCATCCAGCCCATGTCCCACTTCATCCCGAACCCCAGCCCACCCACGTAGGCGGGGCGCGACACCATCGGCCAGGCGGTGGACTCCTCCGCCACCGTCTGCACGTCGGGATGGTTGCGGTAGACCTCCAGGTTCAGCCGCCGCAGGAACTCGATCGCCTCCAGGTTCTCGCGCCCCCCGTACTCGTTGGGGATCCACTCCCCGTCCTTGCGCGAGTAGTCGAGGTAGAGCATGGAGGCGACCGCGTCGATGCGAAGCCCGTCCACGTGGTAGCGGTCCAGCCAGAAGAGAGCGGCGCTGAGCAGAAAGCTGCGCACCTCGTGCCGACCGTAGTTGAAGATGCAGCTGTTCCAGTCCGGATGGACGCCCTTGCGGGGGTCGGCGTGCTCGTAGAGATGGGTGCCGTCGAAAGCGGCCAGCCCGTGCTCGTCGTTGGGGAAGTGCGACGGCACCCAGTCGAGCACGACCCCTATCCCCTTCTGGTGAAGATAGTCCACCAGGTACATGAAATCCTGGGGGGTCCCGTAGCGCGGGTCGGGGGCGAAGTAGCCGGTGACCTGGTACCCCCAGGACCCGAAGAAGGGGTGGGCCATGACCGGCATCATCTCCACGTGCGTGAACCCCATCCCGGCCACGTAGTCGGCCAGTCGGGGGGCGAGCTCCCGATAGCTGAGAGATCGGTTGCCCTCCTCGGGCACGCGCATCCAGGAGCCGAGGTGGAGCTCGTAAACGGACCAGGGCGCACCGGGGGCGTTCCTCTCCCCCCGGCGGGCCATCCAGTCGCCGTCCCCCCAGGGGTGGCCGAGCGGCCAGACGACGCTGGCCGTCTTGGGCGGGATCTCCGTGTGGAAGGCGAAGGGATCGGCCTTCTCCCGGACCCTTCCCCCTCCCCGGGGCGAGATCCGGTACTTGTAGAGCGCCCCCCGCCCGGCCCCGGGTACGAAGCCCTCCCAGATGCCGGCGCGGCCCCGCGGGGAGAGGGCGCGCCCGCCCGGGTCCCAGCCGTCGAAGCTGCCCACCACGACCACCTCCTCGGCGCCGGGCGCCCAGACCGCGAAATGGGTCCCGGGGCGGCCGTCGGCCTCGACCAGGTGGGCGCCCAGCTTCTCGTAGAGGCGGTAGTGGCTGCCCTCGTTGAAGAGGTAGAGGTCGTCCTCGGTGAGCTCCGAGGGTGGGGCTGCGCTCATCCCGTCCACTCTCTCACAGCCGCGCCCTCCGGTTCGCCCGTCAACCTTCCAGCAGCTCCAGGAGTCCCGCCAAGGGGATCCCGACCCAGCCGGGCCGGTTGTTGAGCTCGTACCGCAGCTCGTAGAGGGCCTTCTCCAGGAGGTTGGCCTCGAGCAGGAGGTCGCTCTCGCCCTGCGTGGAGGGCTGGAAGCGGGCTTCGCCGCAGGCGACCAGGTAGGAGGTCAGGTAGGCCTGGGAGACGGCCTGCGCCCAGCGGCGTGCGGCCGGGTCGAGCGCCGCCCGGTGCGGGGGGGGCTGGGCCTCGAGCGCCATGTGGGCCGCGTACCGGAAGGACCTCAGCATGCCGGCCACGTCCCTCATCGGCCAGCGCTTGTAGCGCCGCTCGCGGAGGCTGCGGGCGGGCTCGCCCTCGAAGTCGATGATGACGAAGTCGGTGCCCGTGAAGAGGACCTGGCCCAGGTGAAAGTCCCCGTGGCACCGGATGCGCATGGAGGTTATGGGCCGCTCCAGGACTCGCCGGGCCCGACTCTGCATCTCGAGGTCGAGGTCGATGACGCGGTGCGCGAGCGGGCGGAGGTCCTCGGGCAGCACGGCCAGGTGGTTGCGCAGGAGCTGGACGGCCTCCGAGGACAGCCGCCGCACCGCCTGGTAGGCGGACCGCTGGTCGAGCATGGTGGTGGGCTCGGCGTGAGGCCGGCGGTACTCGAGGCTGCCGGCCAGGGGGGCGACCTGCGTGAACGTCGAGCGCTCGGTGAGGAACCTGCCGATC
>JBOHUY010000136.1:0-1857 GCA_050735015.1 Candidatus Dormibacterales bacterium
CCTCGCCCGACCGGGCCGCCGCCACGGCGCGCCGAACGGCGGTCGCGAAGGCCCGGGAGCCGCTCACCACGTGGTCGGCGGCGAGGGAGAGCATGATCGCCTGGGGATCTTTCTCGAGGAGCGTCAGCGCCGCCAGGCCGAGCGCGTTGGCGGTCCCACGCGCGGCCGGCTCCACGATCAGGCCCTCGGGCCCGAGCTCGGGGACCAGGCCCTCGACGAGCGGGATCTGCCGCGCCTCGGTGAGAACGTAGACCTGGTCGGCGAGCGGCCGCACCCGCTCCACGGTCTCCTGCAGCAGCGAGCGTCCGGAGCCGGTCAACGAGAGGACGTGCTTGGGCTGGGACCGCCTCGAGCGCGGCCAGAGCCGGGTGCCCGCACCCCCCGCCGGGATGACGGCGTGGACCCCCAACTTGGCGCCCCTCAGCCGCCCAGCTCGGCGACCAGCTCGGCCGCCCGCCCCGTGTCCTCCCAGGGCAGGGCGACGTCTGTGCGGCCGAAGTGCCCGTAGGCGGCCGTGGCCCGGAAGAGGGGCCGGCGCAGGTTCAGCTCCTTGATGATGCCGAGCGGACTCAGGTCGAAGAGCCTCAGCACGGCCCTGGTGATGTCGGGCACGGGCGCCCTCTCGGTCCCGAAGGCGTCCAGGGAGACGGCGACCGGCTTGACCACCCCGATCGCGTACGCGAGCCGCACCTCGCATCGCTCGGCCAGGCCCGCGGCCACGATGTTCTTGGCCACATAGCGGGCCCCGTAGGCGCCCGCCCTGTCGACCTTGGTCGGGTCCTTGCCCGAGAAGCAGCCTCCGCCGTGGCGCGCGAAGCCGCCGTACGTGTCCACCATGACCTTGCGTCCGGTCAGCCCGGCGTCCGCGGCGGGGCCTCCGGTCACGAACCTGCCCGTGGGGTTGACGAGATGGCGGACGTCGGGCGCGGGCTGGCCTTCCAGCGCGGGCGCCACCACGTGCTCGACCACGTCCGAGCGCAGTTGCTCGGGGTCCACCTCCTCGTGGTGCTGGGCCGAGATGACCACGGTCTCCACGCGCTCCGGCCTGCCCCCCTCGCCGTAGCGGACCGTGACCTGGGCCTTGCCGTCGGGACGCAGGTAGGGCAGGGTCCGGGTCTTGCGGACCTCGGCCAGGCGGCGCGCCAGCCGGTGGGCGAGGCTGATGGGAAGCGGCATCAGCTCCGGCGTCTCGTCGCACGCGAACCCGAACATGAGGCCCGAGTCGCCCGCGCCCCCCACGTCGACGCCCTGCGCGATGTCCTGGGACTGCTCGTCGATGCTGACCACGACCCCGCAGGTCTCGGCGTCGAAGCCGTACTTGGCGCGCGTGTAACCGACCTCGCGCACGGTCTGGCGGATGATCCTGGGGATGTCCACGTAGCAATCGGTGGTGATCTCTCCCATGACCATGACCAGGCCCGTGGTGATGGCCGCCTCGCAGGCCACCCGCGCGAGGGGGTCCTTGGCCAGGATGGCGTCCAGAACGGCGTCCGAGATCTGGTCGGCGACCTTGTCCGGATGGCCCTCGGTGACCGATTCGGACGTGAACAGCGCTCCCGCGGGCACCTCTCGCGTGGCCTTGCTGGCCGGCATCGCTCGACCTCCTCGTCCCGCGCCGGCAAGGCCTCGCCACCATCTCCGGTCCGGCCCCAGGCGCCAGGCGAATGACTCTGATCGGAAGCTAGATTAGCGTACGGCCCGAGCGCCCGGAATAGACTGCCGGGACCGAACCCGGTGACCAGGTCCACCATGCCCAGACTCCGGCGCCGTCTCGCCCTCCGCCCCGGCCTGCCAGCCGCGATGGCGGCCCTGGCGGCCGCCATCCCGTGGCAGCTCACGCCCGCGACGGCCGCGCAC
>JBOHUY010000137.1:0-10799 GCA_050735015.1 Candidatus Dormibacterales bacterium
CGCGCGTCCCGGCCCGTCGTCCCGACCCGTCTGGGTCATGGCCTCGCCGGACCCGGCGGGCCGCGCGGCCGCCTTGCGCGGCCCACGCCCAGGGCCGGGTCTGCCCCGCCTGCGCGCGGGGGCGTCAATCACGATTCAGGTGATCCAAAGATTGGACATCTCTGCCTTGGAGATCGGACATCTGAGTATTGTGTTGCGCAGTTCGGAAAGCGTCCCCGGCGATTTGGAGCTGGATGGGCCAAAATGCCCATTGACGGCAGGACCCGGAACGGGAGAAAGTTATCGCCTAGACCCGGGGGAGAGAGACCGCTGTCCCAGATGGACGGACTGCGGTTGGGGAGAGCCGGGCCGAAGGATGGGAGGAATGGCTCAGGCAATCGGCCTGGTCGGGCCCGCACCAGCGGTTCCGGCCTGGGCGCAGGGGGGCGTTGTCGAGCGGCCAACGGTGGAAGCCGAGTGGCAGGAATCGCTGCTGGCCGCCCGTCTCCACTTGGCCCGCGAGTTGCACGACGGACTCGCCCAGACGCTCACCGGCATGCTGGTGGAGCTCGAGGTCTTCCGCCAGGAGCAGTTCGGCCGCCAGAGCGTCCTCAGCGAGGTGGACCTCCTGCAGGCGTCCGCCCGGGACGCGCTCAACAGCGTCCGCGTTCTCCTCGGCGACCTGCGCGGCTACCCGCCGGTGCAGGAGGACCTGGCCGGCTCCATCCGCGAAGGCCTGCTACGCCGGTTCAGCGAGCGCACGGGCGTGCGCACCGTCCTCTCCGTGTCGAGGGCCTGGCCCCGGCTCCTGCCCACCCAGACCGCCCTGAACCTCTACAGGATCCTGCAGGAGTCGCTCACGAACAGCGGCCGGCACGGGGGCGCGAGCGTGGTCAAGGTGCGCCTGATCGCCGCCGCCCGGACGGGCGTCATGGAGATCCGCGACGACGGCCGCGGCCTCCCCGACGACCACGGCCCCGGAGACGAGGGCCTGGGCCTGGTCGGCATGCAGGAGCGCGCGGTGCTGATCGGGGGCTCCCTCGAGGTCAGGGGCGGGCGGCGGGGAGGCGTCGTGGTGCGGGCGAGCTTCCCGCTGTGACGACGCCCGCGACCGAGGGCGCCGCGTCCGTCAACGTCCTCGTCGTCGACGACCAGACGCTCTTCAGGTCGGGCCTCGCCCAGCTGCTCGAGCGCGACCCCCGGCTCCATGTGGTCGGCGAGGCCGCCGACGGTGAGGAGGCGGTGGCCCTCTCCAAAGAGCTCAACCCGGACGTCGTCCTGATGGACCTCAAGATGCCCAAGCTGGACGGCATCGAGGCCACACGCCGGCTCATCCAGGCCAACCCGCGCGCCCGCGTCCTCATCCTGAGCACCTTCGAGACGGACGGCTACGTGCTGCAGGCCATGCGCGCCGGCGCCCAGGGCTACGTCCTCAAGGACGCCCAGCCGGAGGCGATCGCCTCCAGCATCCTGGCCGTGGTGGCGGGTGAGCGCGTGCTGGCGGGGGCGGTGGCGGAGCGGGTGGTGGGCATGATCACGGGCTCGGCCACGCCCAAGGACTTCTACAACGGGCTCAGCGCCCGGGAGATCGAGGTCCTGAGGCTCCTGGCCGGCGGGCTGGCCAACAAGCAGATCGCCTACCAGCTCGGCATCAGCGACAAGACGGTGCGAAACCACGTAAGCAACATCTACGAGAAGCTGCGCATCTACGACCGCGCGCAGGCCGTCCTCTACGCCGTCCGCAAGGGGCTGGTCGACCTCTAAGGAGTCGCCCCGCCTCCTCCCCACGGCGCCGGCAAGGGCCCCCGGGCCGGCGGGGCGAAGCCTTTCGCCTAGAAGTCCCTCCCACTTGGGACTTCAGTCCCATCACCAGGTGATCCCGCGCACCCTACAGTCCAGTTCGTGCTCGTCGTTCCGTCCCCGATCGCCGACCCGGCGGTCTCCCGGAAGGGTCCGCGGGTGGTCCTGGTCGAAACGCCCCTCCTGTCGCAGGCGGCGATCGCGCGCCTTTTGAGGGGGGCGCCTCTGTTCGCCCAGGTCGTCACCGAGGAGCGCTCGGACATGGCGCTGCGGCTGGCCGCGGCGGCGGCCGTCGACCTCGTCATCGCCGACGTCGGCTCGGAGCCCCAGTCAGGGCCCGACCTCGCCCTCAAGCTGCAGTCGACGGCACCCCTGGTGCCCCTGATCGTGCTCGGGGAGCGCTCCGACGCCAGCAACCTGGTCCGGGCCATGCGCCTGGGCGCGGGCGGGGCCATCACCCGCGACGCCTCGCCCGAGGAGTTCCTGGCCGGCGTCAACCTCGCGCTCGGCGGCCATCGCGTGATCTCGGACCAGCTCATGCAGATGGTGCTCTCGGGGGCCCTCTGGCGGAGGGCGCGCACCGAGCACTTGACCCAGGCCGAGCTGGAAGTGCTGGCCATGCTGGGCGAGGGCCTGACCGTGGCCGACATCGCGATGCGGCGGGGGAGCTCGCAGAAGACCATCCGCAACCACCTCGCCCGCATCTACCACAAGCTCCAGCTGCGCGGGCGCACCGACGCCATGATCTACGCCATGAGGGCCGGGGTCACGGCCCAGAACGCGCCCCAGAACCTGGCCTGACGCCAGGCCCCGCGGGCCGGGGCCGACATGGGGTGTCCCGGGGGCGTGGCCCGAACGTCCCGGGCCGGCTCTTCGAGCCCGGCGGCCTTCCCCCGGGGTCCACCCCCAAAAGAGCCTCCCCCTCCGCGACGGCGAGCTTGTCATCGTCGGGAGGCGGGCTGGAATGGGTGATGTGTCCCGAGGGGCCGCAGGACATGAGGGCCGAGCCGCCTCGAAATGGGGGGATTCCGCGCCTCCCCGGTAAACGGCCCCTTGACCCGGCTCCTGCGGGGCACATATCCTGCCTCCTCAGACCCTACGGGACCGGCCGCGAGGCCGGTCAGTTCCGCCCTTGTATCGCCTCCCCCCTCAGATGCTGGGCGAGACACCGTAGGGTCACCTCCCGGCCTTGCCCCGGCTCGGCGCGGCCGGTCCCCGCCGGCCCTCGCCGGGCCATCGGGACATATGCCCCAATGCCGCCGCCGGGAGCGGCGTGCGATGATCCTCCGAGTTTTGGGGGGAGGTCCGATGCATTCCGCGCCATCGCGCGTGGCTTCAGACGTGCGTGTCCTGTACATCGCCGGAACCGGCAGGAGTGGCAGCACCCTGCTCGCGGGTCTGCTGGGCCAGGTCGAGGGCATGGTCGCGCCCGGCGAGCTGCGCTTCTTCTGGGAGCGCGGCCTGCACGAGAACCGTCTCTGCGGCTGCGGCCGACGGTTCCGCGACTGCCCGGTCTGGAACGAGATCCTGGAGGCCGCGTTCGGGGCGGACGCGCCCGACGCCCTCGCCGCCGTGCGCGGCCAGGCGCGCGTGACCCGCATCCGGAGCCTTCCCCTGGCCGTGCTGGGCGGTCGCCGGCCCGAGCTCCTGCGGCGGCGGATGGGCGCCCACGCAGCCTCGCTCTCGGCCCTCTACGCGGCCATCGCGGGGGCCACCGGCGCCCGCGTCATCGTCGACTCCTCCAAGCTGCCCTCCTACGGGAGGGCGCTGGAGGCGGTGCCCGGCGTGGAGGTCTTCGTCCTCCACCTGGTTCGCGACCCCCGGGCGACCGCTTACTCGTGGTCCCGCGTCAAGAACCAGCCCGACCGCGGCCACCCCGCCGAGATGCAGCGCCAGCCGCCCGCCAAGGCCGCGCTCCTCTGGCTCTTTTGGAACGGGTTCGCGGACGCGGCCTGGTCGCGGCTGGGGCGCCGCTACGTCCGCGTGCGCTACGAGGACTTCGTGGCCGACCCCACCCGGACCCTGCGCTCGGTGGCCGAGCTGGTCGGCCTGGAAGCGGGGGAGCTCGACTTCGTGGACGGCTCGGCCGTCCGGCTCCACCCCAACCACTCCGTGGCCGGCAACCCCGACCGCCTCCGGCACGGCCCCACCCGCCTGAGGGCCGACTCCGAGTGGGTGGAGGCCATGCCCGCGGGCGCGCGCCGGATGGTGACCCTGCTCACGCTGCCCCTGCTCCGGCGCTACGGCTACCCGCTGCGCGCGGCCTCCCCGCCCGCCGGGCCGAGGGGCGACGGCTCCACCCTCCAGGTGCAGTCACTACCGGGGGCGCGGCGCCTGGCGGCGCGCATCCGGCGCCACTACAGGTGGGCGCGGGAGGAGGGCCTGATGCGGGTCGTAGAGGAGGACCAGCTGCTTCCGGCGGCCCGCGTGCGCGACCACCTCGTCCGCCGCCGCTGGCGGCGCCTCAACCCCCTGCCCCCGGGCGGCGCCACCCCCGTCTTCATGGCCGGGCTGCAGCGCTCGGGCACCAACATGCTGGCGCGCGCGCTCCTCACCCGCCCCGAGTTCGAGGTCCGCAACGAGAACGACAGGGGCGCCTTCGAGCGCTTCCGGCTCCGCGACGACGAGGCCATCCGGGCGCTGGTGGGCCACAGCCGCCAGCGCTACGTACTCTTCAAGGCGCTCATCGACTCCCATCGCCTGGACCACCTCCTGGACGGCCTGGGCACGGCCGCGGCACCCCTCGGGCTCTGGGTCGTGCGCTCCGTGGACGGTCGCACGCGGTCGGCCCTCTCCAAGTTCGGCGACAACAACCTGCGCGCGCTGAGGGCGATCGCGGAAGGGCGGGGCGAGAGCCTCTGGCAGGCCTCCCGGCTCTCCCAGGGCTCGCTCGACCTGATCCGGAGCCAGGACTACGGGCGCCTGGATGCGGCCTCCGCGGCGGCCCTTTTCTGGTACGTGCGCAACTCGCTCTTCTTCGAGCTCGGCCTGGACGCCCGCGCCGACGTCCTCCTGGTCTCGTACGACCGGCTGCTGGCCTCGCCGGGCGCGCAGGTGGCGAGGGTCTGCGAATTCCTGGGCCTCACGGCCACCCCCGAGATGTGGGCGGCCGTGGAGCCGGCCCGGGGCGCGGGCCGCTCCCCCCTCGACATCGACCCCCAGATCCGGCGCCTCTGCAAGGGCCTGGAGGCGAGGTTCGAGGCCGCCGAGGACCCCGCCGTCCGGGCCGCTCGGTGACTCCGGGCAGCCTGCCGGGCGGCCGCGGGGGCGCCGCCGCGCGGCGGGACGGGCGCTCCATGATCCGCCAGTCCAGCCTCACCAGCGTGGTCGCGGGGGGCAGCGTCCTGGCCGGCCTTCTGCTCGACGCGGTCGTGGCCGCCAAGTTCGGGGCGGGGCGCACGACCGACTCCTTCTTCGTGGCGGCCAGGATCCCGCTCGGACTCAACGCCGTGGTCGTGGCGGCCGCCAACCAGGCCCTGGTGCCGGCCATCTCCAAGTCGCTGGTGACGAGGACCGAGGGCGAGACGTGGCGGCTCGTCTCCACCATCCTCACGGTCGTCGTGGCGGGCGGCGCCCTCCTGGTCGCCCTGAGCACGGCCGTGGCCCTCCCGCTGATGCGCGTGACGGCGCCCGGGCTCTCCGCCTCGGAGGTCCAGCTGGCCGCCTCGCTGGCGCCCGTGGTCTTCCTCATGGTCCCGCTCGTCTCCTGCAGCGAGGTCCTGCGGGCCCTCCTCAACGCTCGCTTCTCGTTCGTCGCCCCCGCCGCCACGGGCCTGATGCTGAACGGCGTCTCCGCGCTCCTCATCCTGGCCCTCGCCCACCACAACATCCATGTCGTGGCCTGGGCCTACGCGGCCGGAGCCGGCGCCCAGGTCGCCTTCATGTTCGTCTTCAGCCTGACGCGAGGCTTCAAGTTCAGGCCCTCTCTGAGGATCACCGACCCGCACGTGGCGGCCGTGGGCAGGCTCTGCGTGAGGCCCGTGGTGGCGTCCGGCGCCAATCCGCTTGCGCGCGTCGGCGAGCAGCTCATGGTCTCCTTCCTGCCCCCCGGCTCCATCACCATCCTCGGCTACGGCTACAGGCTCATCAGCGCGGTCGGGGGCACCGTCTTCTTCAGGTCCGTGATCGTGGCCATGGTGCCCCGGCTGACGCGGGCGTTCGCGACCGCGGACTCCGAGTCCGCGGTGCGCATCTCCCGCCTCGGCCTTCGCATCATGCTCACGCTCTCGGTGCCGCTGACGGCGCTGATGGCCGTGCTGGCCCGGCCCACCGCCACCGTCGTCTTCCGGCGGGGCGGGTTCACGACGGCCGACGCCGCCCTTTTGGGCGCGGTCCTCTCCGTCTACTCGGCCAGCCTCATCGGGTCGGCCCTGCAGCGAGCCCTCCTGGCGCCCTTCTTCGCCAAGCTGGACACGCGCACGCCGCTGCGTAACACCCTCTACGGGGTGGGCGCCAACCTGGTCCTGCTCCCGGTCATGGTGCTGCCCTGGGGGCGGTCCAACCCGGAGGCCGTCCTGGGCGTCGCGATAGCCTACTCCGTGGCCCAGTACGTGAACGTCGGGCACGCCCTCTACCGGAGCCGGAGCCTGGTCGGCGACCCCTTCGAGGGCTCTGCCACCTTCATCTTGCGGCTGGTCCTGGCGAGCGGCGTCTCGGCGGCCGTGATGATGGCCCTGATCGGCCCCTTCGCCCTCGACCATCACCACAACCGCTGGGTCCTGCTGGCGCTGACGGCGGCGGTGGGGGTGGTCGGGCTGGCGGCCCTGGGGGCGGCCATGGCGGCCATGGCCGGGCGCGAGCTCAAGGGCAGCTGGACCGCGCTTCGGGAGGACCGCAGGGCGACGGCCTTGTGAGCGCCCGCGAGGCGGGGGGCCAGCCCACGGCGGGCGGCCGGAGGCGGCCGGGCACGCCCAGCGGCCGGGACGGGACGCATGTCCTAATGCGCCCGCCGCTCCGATATGGCATAAACGTATGCGTGCCGCAGCGGGGCGGCGCTCATTGGGGAGGGAGACTTGGTCGGAGCATCTGAGCGCCGCAGCTGGCGCGTCGGGGTCAGCCGCTCGCAACTCGCCTACGGGGCGGTCCTGGTCGCCATCACGGCCGTCGCCGTGGAGTCCGGGTACGAGGCCGCGGTGGGGGGCGACAAGCTCCTCATGGTGGTCCCGGCGGCGGCGCTGGCGGGCATCTTCCTGTGCGCGCTTGGCCTGGTCAACTTCGAGGCCTTCGCCTTCACCACCATCGTCATCCGGTCCAGCCTCGACATCACGCGCCCGCAGCTCGGCAACAACGGGGCGGCCGGCATCGGCACGGCCTCCGCCTCCGGGCTCGACCCGGCCGGGGCGCTGGCCGTCATCTTCATGCTGGCGGGGCTCTTCTGGTGGCTGGCCCGGCACCGGGCCGGCGTCAAGTCGCCGCCGCCCTCGGTCCACCGCATCGCGCTCATCTTCTTCGCGACCGTCGGCTACGTCAGCGTGATCGACTCCGCGCAGCCATTCGTCAGCGTCCTGGAGGCGATCAGGGTCTCGGCGGTCGCGGCCATGCTGGCCGTGATGGAGGTCCTCCTCGTCGACCGCGCGGCCGTGAGGCGGCTCATCACGTCCATCTACCTGTCCTCGCTGGTGCCCATCCTGGTCACCTTCTTCTTCCTCGCCCAGCACCACCCGCAGTTCGCCAGCGGCGGCTTCGGCCGCTACCAGGGGACCTTCTCGCAGCCCAACCCCTTCGCCATCTACCTGACCATGCTCATCGTGATGGGCGCCGCCCTCATCCCGCACATCTCCAGCCGGCGCCGGCTGATGCTCATCCCGCTGCTCCTGGCCTGCACGGTCTGTCTCTACTACACGTACACGCGCAGCGCCTGGGTGGCGACCATCATCGGCCTTTTCGCGGTCGCCATCATCGGCCGTCGCAAGATCCTCCTGGGCGTCCTCATCGCCGGGGTCGTCTTCTCGCTGGTGGCCGTCCCCAGCGTCGCCCAGAGGTTCGCGGACCTCGGCTCCAACCAGGTCAACACGAACGGCAACACCTCCAACTCCTTGACCTGGAGGTTCGACTACTGGGGCACGGTGCTGCCCCTGGCCGACAAAAACCCCATCACAGGCATCGGGCTCAAGATGAGCTCCTTCGAGACCACCCAGGCCAAAGAGCCGCACAACGACTTCCTGCGCTCCTACGTGGAGGAGGGGGCGGTGGGCGTGGTCGCCTACCTGACCCTGCTGCTGAGCATG
This sequence comes from Candidatus Dormibacterales bacterium, assembly GCA_050735015.1. Taxonomy (GTDB): domain Bacteria; phylum Chloroflexota; class Dormibacteria; order Dormibacterales; family Dormibacteraceae; genus JBOHUX01. The sequence goes on from JBOHUY010000137.1 coordinate 8,007, forward strand.
TTCCTGGTCGCCCGGCAGTCGCTGCGCGAGTCCGCGCCCGGCTTCGACAGGAGCATCGCCGTGGGCTTCGCCGGCTGTGTGATCGCCTTTCTCATCATCAGCGTCGTCTCCAACGTGATCACCGAGGTCATCGTGCTGTGGTACTACGTCGCCTTCGCGGCCGCGGCCTATGCCGTGACCCAATACCGAAAGCCGGAGTACGCCAACCTGCGGCAGATGCCGACCCGGCTGGCACCCCGTGAGGCGTCTTGAAGAGGACCCCGGCCGGGGCCCCGGGCGGCTAGGCGGGGCCCCGCGCGGCCGAGCCCGGCGGGGGGGCCGCAGGCACCGGAGGGGGGCGTGGCCGGCTTGAGGATCCTCCACGTCAACAAGTTCCTCTACCGGCGCGGGGGGGCCGAGGCCTACATGGAGGACCTGGCCGCGCTCCAGGCGGCGGCCGGGCACGAGATCGCCTTCTTCGGCATGCGCCACCCCCTCAACCCGCCCATGCCCTACGAGGCCGAGTTCCCCTCCTACGTGGAGTTCGGCGAGCCGGGCGTGCCGCTGGGGCCGCGCCTGCGGGCGGCGGCCAGGATGGTGCACTCGAGCTCGGCCGCGCGCGGCGTCGCGCGCGTGGCCGACGACTTCAGGCCCCACCTCGCCCACCTGCACAACGTCTATCACCAGCTCTCGCCGTCCATCCTGCGGCCCCTGGCCGCGCGCGGGATCCCGGTCGTGATGACCCTGCACGACTACAAGCTGGCCTGCCCCTCTTACCAGTTCCTGGACCACGGCCACGTCTGCGAGGCCTGCCTGGGGGGCCATTTCTGGCACGCGCCCGCGCGCCGCTGCAAGGACGGCTCCTTGGCCGCCAGCGCCCTGCTGGCGGCCGAGTCTTACACGCACGCGGCCACCCGCGCCTACGCGCGCGTGTCGCTCTTCATCTGCCCGAGCCGCTTTCTGGCCGGCAAGATGGCGGAGGCGGGCGTCTTCCCGGAGCGCATGCGGCACGTGCCCCACTTCGTTGAGGCCGCGGGGCCCGCCAAGGAAGCCCCCGGCGGCCCCCTCCTCTACGCGGGGCGGCTCTCCCCCGAGAAGGGCGTGGACGTCCTGCTGGAGGCGCTGGCGCGCCTCGACCCCGTGCCCGAGGTCCTGGTGGCGGGGGACGGCCCCGCCCGGGGCGCCCTGGAGGCGAGGGCGGCCGCCCTGCCCCCCGGACGAGTCCGCTTTCTGGGCCGCGTCGACAAGGAGACCGTGAAGGACCTCATGGCCCTCTCCTCGGCGGTGGTGGTGCCGTCGCGCTGGCACGAGAACCAGCCCATGGTGGTGCTGGAGGCCTTCGCGGCCGGCGTGCCCGTGGTGGCCACCTCCCTGGGCGGCCTGCCGGAGCTCGTCGAGGACGGCGTCACGGGCCAGGTCGTCCCCCCCGTGGACCCCGCCGCCCTGGCCCGGGCGCTGGCGGCGCTGGCGGCCGACCCCGCCCGCGCCCTCGGCATGGGGACGCGGGCCCGCCGGCTTGCGGGCGAGGAGTTCGCCCCCGCCCGCCATCTGGACAGGGTCCTGGCCGTCTACGAGGAGGCGGGCGCCTCTAAGGGGGCGGCTGCGTGACCCCGTCCCGGCGCATCGCGCTCATCGGGCAGCGCGGCGTGCCCGCCACCATCGGGGGCATGGAACACCACGTGGAGGAGATCGGCGCCCGGCTGGCCGCCCGCGGCCACGAGGTGACGGTCTACTGCAACACCGGCTACGTGCGCGAGAGGCCCGCCTCCTACCGGGGCATGCGCCTCCGCCACCTGGCCTCGATCGGGACCAAGCACCTGGACACGATCGGGCACAGCGCCGTGGCCACCCTCGACGCGATGCGGGCCCCGCCCGACGTGGTCCACTACCACGCCGTGGGGCCGGCCCTGGTCACCCCGCTGCCCAGGTACTTCAGCCGCTCGCGGGTCGTGCTGACCGTGCACGGCCTCGACCAGGAGAGGGCCAAGTGGGGGCGCGGGGCCCGCGCCGTGCTGAGGCTGGCGGGCTGGATGAGCGCCAACGTTCCCGACGCCACCATCACCGTCTCGCGCGCCCTCGAGGCCCACTACCGCGAGCATTACGGGCGCGGCACGCACTTCATCCCGAACGGCGTCCGGGAGGCCCACCCGCGGGCGCCGGACGAGATCCGCCGGCGCTTCGGCCTCAAGGGGGGAGACTACGTCCTCTTCGTCGGCCGCTTGGTGCCCGAGAAGGCGCCCGACCTGCTCGTGCGAGCCTTCTCGCGCCTGCCCGGCAAGGTCCGGCTGGTGGCGGCCGGGAGCCCCGCCCACACCGACGCCTACGCCCGGCAGCTCATGGAGCTGGGCGCCCGCGATCCCCGCGTGCTCTTCGCGGGACCTGTCTACGGGACGGCTCTGGAGGAGCTCTACAGCAACGCCGCCGCCTTCGTGCTCCCCTCCCACCTGGAGGGGCTGCCGCTGACCCTGCTGGAGGCCGCCTCTTACGGCCTCCCCGTGGTCGCCAGCGACATCCCCCCTCACGTGGAGGTGCTGGGGCGGGGAGGTCCCGGCCGGCGGCTCTTCCGGCGAGGCGACGAGGACGCCCTCCTGGCCGCCCTCGCCTCCACGCTGGACGCCGGGCACCGGGAGCGGGCCGGGGCCGCACAGCTCCACGACGAAGTCGTGCGCAGCTACTCCTGGGACCAGGCCGCCCTCGCCACCGAGCGGGTCTACGAGGAGGTCTTGGGTGCCGGCCGGCGCCGGCGTGCACGGTCAGGGGGGGCGGCCGCCTCGGGCCCCGCCGAGGACCGCCGCCGGGCTGACTGAGGCGGGG
>JBOHUY010000138.1:0-9753 GCA_050735015.1 Candidatus Dormibacterales bacterium
TCTCCGAGCCGGCCCGGAGATCGGGGGCGGCGTCCGCCGGGGCGGCCCTCCACGAAGCCCTGAGGGCCTGGCACGGGGGGGTCGCGCCCGACCTCGGCGCCGCCTTCGGGGAGCTCGCGGGCCTGCACGGCCTGGATGAGCCGGCGGCCGCCGAGGGGCGGCGCATGCTGGAGGCGTACCAGGGCCACCCCCTCGCCCGGGCCTCCACCCTGGGCGTCGAGCTGGAGTTCAACCTGCTCGTGGGGGAGGTCCGCCTGCGGGGGGTCGTGGACCGCGTCTGCGAGACGCCGGAGGGGACAGCGCTGGTCGACTACAAGAGCAACCGGCGCCTGGAGGGGGGGCTGCTCTCCGCCTACTCCACCCAGCTGAGGCTCTACCGGCTGGCCGCCGAAAGGGGCCTTTTGCCCGGCGGCCGCCATCCCCGCCTTCTCCTCTTCGACCTCAGGAGGGGGCGCGAGATCCCCGTCCAGCCCGACTCCGAGGCTGCCGCCGCGCGCGTGGAGGCGGCCGCCGCCGACATCGCGGCGGGGCGCTTCGAGCTCGGGCCCGAGCACGCGGAGAGGCCCTGCTTCGCGTGCGCCTACAGGCGCCTTTGCCCGAGCGCGCGGCCGGGGACAATGGAGCCGTGAGAGGCGCTCGCCGGACGGACGAGGATGGCGCCGGCCCGGGCCCCGGGCGCGTGGACGAGAGGTACTTCGAGCGCCGCCAGGTGCGGGAGGCGATCGCCTTCGCCGAGGGCGGGGGCGTCGCCGTGCACCGCAATTTCGACCACTACCACGGGAGCCGGATCCGCGGGCTGACGCGCGAGAAGCCCTTCCTGCACGTCATCGGGCGGCGCGAGGTCCTGGAGGAGTGGGGGAGCCGCCACGGCCTCCGCCCCGAGTGGATCCAGCCCGAGAGGCGGCGCCGGGTGGCCCACTACGACCTCTTCGGGGAGGCCGCCGAAAGGCTCATCGAGCGCCTGGGGGGGAGAGCCTGAGGGTGGCGGTCCTCGCCACCGGATCGGTCGCCTTCGACTACATCCTCACCTTCAAGGGCCGCTTCCGGGACCACATCCTGCCCGAGCAGGCCCACATCCTGAATCTCAGCTTTCTGGTCGACAGCCTGGAGCGGCGCCGGGGTGGGGTGGCGGCCAACTACGCCTTCAACCTCTCCTTGCTGGGCTACCCGAGCGCCATCCTGGCCACGGCCGGGGCGGACGCGGCCGCCTACCGGGACTGGCTCCAGGAGCGGGGCGTCGACTGCAGCGGGCTGCGCCTCCTGGAGGACGAGATCACGGCCACCGGCTTCACGACCACCGACCTGGAGGACAACCAGATCACGGGCTACTACGGCGGGGCCATGAACCGGGCCGCCGAGCTCGGCCTGGCCGAGACGGCGGCGCCGGTGGAGGCCGTGATCGTGGGCCCCAACGCCCCCGAGGCCATGCGGCGGCTGGTGGGGGAATGCCGGGAGCGGGGGCTACCCTGGGTCTTCGACCCCGCCCACCAGCTCCCCCACCTGAGCGCGGCCGACCTCGAGGAGGGCGCCCGCGGGGCCTGGATTCTGGTTGGCAACGACTACGAGATCGAGCTCGTGCGGGGGCGCACGGGGAGGACGCTGGAGGGCCTCACGGAGCTGGCGGAGATGGTCGTCGTCACCCTGGGACGGCAGGGCTCGAGGATCCATCGGCGGGGCCGCCGTGTGGACGTGCCCGCCGCCCCCGCCGCCGTCGAGGTCGACCCCACGGGCGCCGGGGACGCCTTCCGGGCCGGCCTGGTGGCCGGCCTGCGGCGGGGGCTGGACGCCCGCCAGGCGGGCATGGTCGGCTCGCTGGCCGCCACCTACGCCGTGGAGAAGGTGGGCACCATCGAGCACTCCTACACCCCCCAGGAGTTCGCCGCCCGCTTCCGGGAGGCCTTCGGGGCGCCTTTGCCCCCCGCCCTGTGGAGCGCGGAAGGCCCTGAGGCGCACAGTGTCCAGGAGCCAGGCGCTTAGACACGGGGTCCAAGCCAGGGCCGGTCCCCTATAGTGAGGCATACCACGACCATGGCCACCACGTCGGAAGCCCCCCTCCTCCTCCCCGAGTCGCTGCTGGCCGAGCTGGAGCGCCGCCGGGCCGGTCTCGCGCTGCACATGACGAGGGCCGTGATGGCCGAGGTGCACTGGGACGACTCGACGGGCGCGCCCCCCGAGCCTCGCGCCATCGCGCGCGCCTGCGAAGCCGGGCTGGACCTTTTCTTGACCACCGCCCGGGAGTCCCGGGCGCCCACCCACGAAGAGCTGCGCGGGGTGGCCCAGCTGGGCCTGTTGCAGGCCCGCGGGAGCCGGTCGGTGGAGCCCATCCTCTCCGCCTACAGGATCGCGGCGCGGGTGGCGTGGGAGGCCATCCTGGCCGCCTGGCGGCGCCAGCCCGAGGTCTCCCCGGGCGCGCTCCTGGTCACCGCCAACTACGTCTTCACGGCCCTGGATCAGGTCGCGGCCCAGGTCACGCATACCTACCTGGTGGCCAAAGAGCAGCACATGCTGCGCGGGACCAGGGCTCGGGACCGTCTCTTCCACGCCCTCATCAGCGACACCTTCGACTCCGAGCTGGCCCTCCATAAGCAGGCTCTCGCCCTCAACATCCCCATCGCGGCGGGATACGTGGCGGGCGTCTTCAAGCTCATCGAAGGGCCCCCCCCGGCCACGCGGGGTGGCGAGGCCCTGGCCCAGGTGGCGGCGGCCGCGCCGCTTCCGCCGGGCACCCTGCACAGGGCCATCGATCCCGACACGCTGGCCGTGCTCTGGCCGGCCGAGGCCGCGAGCGGGGGCACGAAGGCGCTGGCCGAGGCGCTGGCGGCGGCCGCCGAGAGCCTCTGGAGGGGCCGGGCCCGCCTGCGCGCGGGGCTGGGCGGCCACCACCCCGGCCTGCACGGCGTCTCCCGCTCCTACCTGGAGGCCCAGCAGGCCGTCGAGGTCGGCCGCAAGCTGAGCCCGGAGGGCGGCGTCCACCACTACGACGAGGTCATCCCGTTCCTGCTCCTGACCCAGAACCCCCTCCTCGCCGAGCGCTACATCGCCCGCTCCCTGGGCGCCCTGGGCGCCGGGGAGAGGGGCCTCGGCCCTCTCCTGGAGACGCTCGCCGCCTACCTCGGGCGGGGCTCCATCAAGGAGGCCGCGAGCGCTCTCCACCTGCACCGCCACACGGTCATCTACAGGCTCGGCAAGGTCAGAGAGCTGCTGGGCGTGGATCTCGACTCGCCCGCCATCCGCTTCAGGCTCCAGCTCGCCCTCGACCTCAGGCGGCTCCTCTGAGACGGCCGATGCTGGGACACGGTGTCCAAAGCGGGACCGTGATTTTCCCACCCCGCGAAGATGTGCCGGGAGTCCCGGCCGCCTAGGGTTGAAACGGTGAGCGTCAGCGACGCGCCCCGGGTCGCCGTCACCGGCCTGGGCTTCGTCACGCCCATCGGGCACGACCGCGAGTCGGTCTGGTCGAGCCTGGTCGAGGGGGCTTCGGGCGTCGGCCCCATCACCCTCTTCGACGCCGGCGGGTACTCGACGCGGATCGCGGCCGAGGTCAAGAACTTCGACCCCGAGCAGTACATGGACCGCAAGACCGCCCGCCACATCGGGCGCTACTGCCAGTTCGCGCTGGCGGCCGCCAAGATGGCGGTGGAGGACTCCGGGCTGGAGCCCGCCCGGATGGACCCCGACGATGTGGGCGTGATCGTGGCCTCCGGCATCGGCGGCTTGGAGGAGATCGAGAAGAGCCACAAGACCCTGCTGGAGCGGGGCCCGAGGCGGATCGGCCCCTTCACCGTCCCCATGATGATCGCCGACATGGCGGCCGGGATCGTGGCCATACAGACGCGCGCGGGCGGCCCCAACTACGCCCTCGTGAGCGCCTGCGCCTCCAGCGGGCACGGCATCGGGGAGGCGGCCGAGATCATCAAGCGGGGCGACGCCAAGGCCATGATCGTGGGCGGCGCGGAGGCCACCATCACGCCCCTCACCATCGGCGCCTTCTGCCAGATCAGGGCCGTGAGCGAGCGCAACGAGGAGCCGGAGCGCGCCTGCCGGCCCTTCGACGCCGGCCGCGACGGCTTCGTGATGGCCGAGGGCGCCGTCATCTTCGTGCTCGAGGAGATGGAGCATGCGCGCCGGCGCGGGGCCCGCGTGCTGGCCGAGGTGGCTGGCTACGGCGCCAGCGCCGACATGTACCACTACACCGCCCCCGAGCCCGAGGGCCTGGGCGCCGCCAGGGCCATGCGCAAGGCGCTCTCAAAGGCCGGGGTGGAGCCCGCCCAGGTCCAGTACGTGAACGCGCACGGGACCTCGACCAAGATCGGCGACGTGGCCGAGACGCGCGCCCTCAAAGAGGTCTTCGGCGAGCATGCGGGAAAGCTGGCGATCAGCTCCACGAAGTCGGTGCACGGGCACCTTCTGGGCGCCGCCGGGGCCATGGAGGCGGCCGCCTGCGTGCTCGCCATGGAGCGGGGGGCCATCCCCCCCACCATCAACTACGAGACCCCGGACCCCGAGTGCGACCTCGACTACGTGCCCAACCACGCCCGCCCGGCCCGGGTCGACGTGGCCCTTTCCAACTCGTTCGGATTCGGCGGTCACAACGCGTGCCTCGTGCTGCGGCGCCCGGACCAGGCCTGAGATCGCCAGGAGGACTTTGAAGATGGCCGGGAAGCCCGACTTCGCGGAGCTGCAGGCGCTGGCGGCAGAGATCCTGGGCGTGGAGCCCGAGAAGGTGCAACTCGGCGTCAGCTTCCAGCGCGACCTCGCGGCCGACTCGCTCGACCTGGTCGAGCTGGTCGCGGCCGTCGAGGACAAGTACGACGTCGAGCTGCCCGAGGAGGAACTCGAGAAGATGAAGAGCGTCGGCGACCTCTGGGCCTTCCTTCAAGCCTGGCAGGCCGAGCGGACCGGGGCCTAGGGCGGCCGATGGCGATCACCGCCCCCCGGGCCCGCTCCCACGCCCTCCCCCTGCGCGCCTTCCCCAGCCTGGGCCGGCCCAGCGCCATCGCCGGCGTCGGGGTCCACGCCCCCGAGCGCCTGCTCTCCAACCAGGACCTGGAGCGGATCGTGGACACCTCCGACGAGTGGATCACCGAGCGGACGGGCATCCGCTACCGCCACGTGGCGGAGCCGGGGACGCCCACCTTCGAGCTCGCCGCCCGGGCGGCCGAGAGTGCCCGTTGCGCGGCCGGGGTCGAGGCCGCCGACCTGGACATGATCGTGTGCGCCACCTCCAGCCCCGACGGCCCCTTCCCCAGCGTCGCCTGCCGCGTCCAGGACCGCCTGGGCGTGCCCGGCGCCGTCTGCATGGACCTGCTGGCCGCCTGCACGGGCTTCGTCTACGGCCTCAGCGTGGCCGACTCGCACATCGCCTCGGGCCGGGCGGAGACCGTCCTGGTGGTGGGCGCGGAGGTCCTCTCCCGGATGATCGACTGGAGCGACCGCGGGACCTGCGTCATCTTCGGAGACGGGGCGGGGGCGGCCGTGGTCAGGCCCGCCCGGCCGGGGGCCGGCTTCAAGAGCTGGTGCCTGGGCTCGGACGGGCGCGGCTACGCCCAGGTCACCTGCGGGGACGTGCCCAGGGGCGCCTACGCGGCCCTGGAGGCGGAGCCCCGCATCGCCATGAGGGGGCCCGACGTCTTCAAGTTCGCGACCGACATCTTCATCCGGCAGGCCTTCGCCGTCGCCGAGGCCGCCGGCACCTGCGTCGAGGAGATCGACCTCTGGGTCCCCCACCAGGCCAACCGCCGCATCATCGAGGCCTCCGCGCGCCGGATCGGGCTGCCCATGGAGAAGGTCATGGTCAACATCGAGCGCTACGGCAACACCTCCACCGCCACCATCCCCCTGGCGCTCAACGACGCCCTCGCCGAGGGCCGCATCGAGAGCGGGGACAGGATCCTCATCGCCGGCTTCGGGTCGGGCCTCACGTGGGGCTCATGCATCCTGGACTGGGAGTGACCGGGCTGCGAGTTGGAGGGCGCGCGCAAGACAACCATGGCCGAGGTGTCCTAAAGAGATGATGGGAACCTGGCGCTCAGCGACGGTGCCCCCCGCGCCCGGCCGACACCATGCCGGGTCTCCAGCGTGCCGTCGAAGATGAGGGGTGGGCCCTTCCCGCGCCCCGGGGCGGGGGCGCCCGTGGCGGGCCGGGGGCAGACCGAAGTCGAGAGGGCCGCCCCATGGCGCTGACCCTCTCGGGGCCGGTGGCCCTGCTCTTCCCCGGCCAGGGCGTGCAGAAGCCGGGCATGGGCCGCCCCCTGCACGACCTCCACCCGGCCGCGCGGGCGGTCTTCGAACGCGCCGAGAAGGTGCTGCGCATGCCCATCCGCCGGCTCTGCTTCGAGGGCCCCGAGGAGGAGCTCAACCGCACGGAAAACCTCCAGCCCGCCGTGACGACCGTGTCCTGGGCGGCCTACGAGGTCTTCGAGGCCCGCTTCGGGCTCGAGTCGGTCCGGGTCATGGCCGGCCACAGCCTGGGGGAGCTGGCGGCGCTGGCCGCCTGCGGGGCCATGCCCTGGGAGACGGCCCTGCTCTTAGTCAAAGAGCGCGGCCGCGTCATGGCGAGGGCGGCCGCGGACAGGCCCGGAGGCATGATCGCGATCGTCGGCCTGGATGAGGACCGGGTCGAGGAGATCTGCGTCCGGGCCGCCCGGCGCGGGGAGATCTGGATCGCCAACCGCAACGCAGACGTGCAGTTCGTCCTCAGCGGCGAGCACCCGGCGCTCAAGGAGGCCGAGCGGATGGCCGTGGCCGCGGGGGCCCGGCGGGCGCTCATCCTCACCATCCCCCTGCCCGCACACTCACCCCTCATGGCGGGCGCGGCGGCCGCCTTCAAGAGGGCACTCGACCGGCTCAGCATGGGGACCCCTTCCTTCCCCATCCTGGCCAACGCGACGGGGGAGGCGATCGCCACCGTGGAGGCGCTGAAGCAGGAACTCGCCCAGCACCTGCTGCGGCCCGTGGACTGGGCCCGGACCATGGTCTCGCTCCAGCTCATGCAGGTCTCCACGGTCGTCGAGCTCGGCCCCGGGCGCGTCCTCGCCAGCCTCGCCGCCAAGCACATCCCCGGCGTCGCCACCTGGAACGCCCAAGAGCTCCTGGTGGACTTCGCCGAGGCGTGACAGAGCCCACGGCGCCCGCCCGCGGGCCCCTGGACCTCGACCTCTCCGGGCGCACGGCGCTGGTCACGGGCGGCGGCAAGGGGATCGGCCGGGCCGTTTCCACGACCCTGGCGGCGATGGGGGCGCGCGTCATCGTCAACTACCGCTCCGACCGGGCCTCGGCCGAGGCGACGGCGGGGACGCTCCCCGGCGCCACCGCCGTGGGCTGCGACGTGGGGGACCCCGAGGCCGTCGAGAAGATGGTCAAGGGCGCCGGCAGGGTGGACATCCTGGTCAACAACGCGGGCGCGCTGAAAGACAAGCTGCTCTTGCGGATGACACCGGCCGACTGGGACGAGGTGATCCGCACCGACCTCACGGCGGCCTACAACACGACGCGCGCGGCGATGGCGGGCATGCTTCGGGGCCGGTGGGGCAGGATCGTCAACATGAGCTCCATCGTGGGTATCACGGGGAACCCCGGGCAGGCCAACTACGCCGCCGCCAAGGCGGGCCTGATCGGGTTCACGAAGGCCATCGCCAGGGAGGTCGGCTCCCGGGGCATCACCAGCAACGCGGTCGCCCCCGGCTACGTGCGCACAGAGCTCACCACCGCCTCCATGAGCGACGAGATGGTGAGCGAGATGGTGCGCATGACCCCGCTCGGGCGGGAGGGCACGGCCGAGGACGTGGCCGCCGCGGTGGCCTTCCTGTGCTCGCCCGCGGCCGGCTTCATCACGGGCCAGGTCCTGCTCGTGGACGGGGGCCTCGCCCTTTGAGCTCCGCCCCCGGCGAGGCGGCTCAGGTGGCCCTTTCGGGGGGGCCGCTTCCGGCCCTGGCGCTCCCCAGCAACTGCCCGGCCTGCGGCGTCGGGCTCGACGCCCAGGACCTGAGAGAACACCTCTACGTCTGCGCCTGCGGCCACCACTTCCCCCTGCGCGCCGAGGCCTGGATCGCCCTCGTGGCCGACGCCGGGACCTGGGAGGAGCGCTGGGCGGAGGTGCGGCCCCACGACCTGCTGGGGTGGAAGCAGCCCAAGCCCTACCAGGCCACCATCGACGAGGCCGTCGACGAGGGCCTCAACGAGGCGGTCAGGACGGGCACCTGCCGGCTCGCGGGGCAGCCTCTCTGGCTGGCAGCGTTCGACTTCAGGTTCGTGGGCGGGACGCTCAGCATCGTCGCCGGCGAGCGCCTGGCCAGGGGTATGGAGCAGGCGGCCGCCTCCCAGCTGCCCTATCTCCTGGTGGCCGCCTCAGGCGGGGCCCGCATGCAAGAGGGCGTGCTGGCGCTCATGCAGATGGCGAAGGTCAACGCCGCCGTAGGCCGCATGCACGCCGCCCGCATCCTCTACCTGTCCATCCTGACCGACCCCACCTACGGCGGGACCGCCGCCTCCATGGCCCTGCTCGCGGACGTGAACATGGCCGAGCCGGGGGCCAAGATCGGCTTCACCGGGCCCCGCGTCATCCGCCAGGCGACATACGCGGACCTCCCGGCGGGCTTCCAGACCGCCGAGTTCCAACTGCGGGCGGGACAGATCGACATGGTCGTGCCTCGGGGCGAGATCCGTCCCCGCCTGGCGCGCCTCATGGAGCTCTACGCCTCGTGAGCGCCGGGCGCCGCAACCCCCTCTCCGTCTGGCAGGTGGTGGAGCGGGCCCGCCATCCCGACCGCCCTTACTCCCTCGACCTCATCAGGCGGCTGGCGCCCGACTTCATCGAGCTGCACGGCGACCGCGCGGGCGGCGACGACCTCGCCCTCGTGGCGGGCGTCGGGACCTGGGCCGGGCGCACCGTCATGTTCTTCGGCCAGCAGAAGGGGCGCAACCTCAACGAGCGCGTGGCGCGCAACTTCGGGATGCTGCACCCGGAGGGCTTCCGCAAGGCGGTCAGGCTCTCCGACCAGGCGGCCAAGTTCGGATTTCCCATCGTCTCCCTGATCGACACGCCGGGCGCCTTCCCGGGGGCGGGGGCGGAGGAGCGCGGCATCGCGGCCGCCATCGCGGGCGCCATCATGCACTGGTTCAAGGTCCCGGTCCCGGTCGTGGCGGCCGTCATCGGAGAGGGTGGCAGCGGCGGCGCGCTCGGCATGGGGGTGGCCGACCGCGTGCTCATGCTGGAGAACTCCATCTACTCGGTGGCCATGCCCGAGTCCTGCGCGTCCATCGTGTGGCGGGACAGCGCGCGCAAGGTGGAGGCGGCCGAGCAGCTTCAGATCACCTCGCGCGACCTCCTCGCTATGGGTGTCGTGGACGAGGTCCTCCCGGAGCCTCAAGGGGGCGCCCACCTGGACTGGGACGCCACTGCGGCGACGCTGGCTGAGGGCCTGGGACGGCACCTGCGGCCCCTCCTCGCCCTCGACCCGGAGGCGCTGCTCCAGCACCGCTATGAGCGCTTCCGCTACATCGACTCGCTCATCAGGGCCGAGCCCCACTTCGGGCCCAAGGTCGAGCCCCGCGCCATCTAGTACGTCCGGCTCCACATCCTGCCGGTCATCGGCGCGCGCGTCCTCTAGGCAGCCGAACTGCTCGAGCGCGGTAGGGACGGAGATTGCTCCCCGCCCCCCGCACAGATCCCAGCGAGCGGAACTACCCCACTGGGCTCCTACCGTGGGTGCATAACGGCCAAGCGCTGTTCTGGGTAAGGATGCAAGATGCGGA